>DASUAD010000212.1:0-4353 GCA_035763965.1 Thermoanaerobaculia bacterium
ACGTCATCCTGGGCAACGCCTTCGGAAAGGACGAGGGGTTCGTCGTCGACACCCACGTGGCCCGGGTGTCGCGCCGGCTCGGATTCACGAGAGAGAGCGATCCGGGCGAGATCGAGCAGGATCTGCTCGGTCTCGTGCCGAAGGGCCGCCGCGCGCTGGCGGCTCATCAGCTCATCTTCCACGGCCGGCAGGTCTGCGTCGCCAGACGCCCACGCTGTGAAATCTGCCCCGTCAACGAGCGCTGCCCGAAGTTCGGCGTGCCTCTCGTCATTCGACGCGCCGCTTCGTCTTCCGTCTCCCGTCTTCCGTCTCACGTCGAAGGGACATGAGAGTTTATCTCTCCGGCGCGATCGAGCACTCCACCGACGGAGGAAAAGGGTGGCGCCAGGAGCTGGCGGCCCTGATACGCGACGAGCTGCGCCACGAGGTGTACGATCCGGCCGCCGACGAGAAGAAAAGCCTGACCGACGAGGAACTCGCCAACTTCCGGCGCTGGAAGCTGGAGGATCCGGCCCGATTCCGGGAAACCGTTCGGAAGATCATCGCGTGGGACCTCGATCGGGTCGAGCGGGAAGCCGACTACGTGATCGCGCTGTGGGATCGCGCGGCCGGCCAGGGAGGCGGCACGGCCGCAGAAATCACCCTCGCGCACCGTCTGGGGAAGCCGGTCTACCTGCTGCTCGACATGCCGGCCGCCGAGGCGTCCGGCTGGATCCTCTCCGCAGCGACCGAAGTCTTCGAAAGCCTCGACGCCCTCAAGGACCGCCTGCGCGAGCGATTCCGCCCGTGACGCGCGTTCGAGCGGCCGTCCGGTAAGATCGGACGTTCCATGGCACTCGTCAAGACGCAGCTCGGGTGGATCGAGGTGATCTGCGGCAGCATGTTCTCCGGCAAGAGCGAGGAGCTCATCCGCCGGCTGCGCCGGGCGATCATCGCGAAGCAGCGCGTTCAGATCTTCAAGCCGACGATCGACTCCCGCTTCTCGGACGCCGAAATCGTCTCGCACAGCGAGATGCGGATGCCGTCGATATCGGTCGCGTCGAGCACCGAGCTCGTGAGCAAGGTCGACCACCGCACCGAGGTCGTCGGCGTCGACGAGGCGCAGTTCTTCGACGAGGGAGTGGTCGAGGCAGCGCAGCGCCTCGCCGATCAGGGCAAGCGGGTGATCGTCGCCGGGCTCGACAAGGATTTCCGCGGTTTGCCCTTCGGTCCGATCCCGGCGCTCATGGCGGTGGCGGAAGACGTCACGAAGACGCTCGCGATCTGCGTTCGCTGCGGCTCTCCGGCGAACAATACGCAGCGTCTGGTCGAGAGCGACGAGCTCGTCGTGGTCGGAGCCCAGGGCGTGTACGAGGCGCGGTGCCGCAGGTGCTTCGAGCCTCCGTCCCGCGGCTGAGGACCCGCGGGCCGGCAAAGGCCCGCAAAAGCGGCGACAAATCAGTTTTCCGAAACGGTGGCGGAAAAAGCTGTCGATATCTCTGTGGAAACCGCGCCAAAACCGCGCCACGGCGCGGTTCGTCTCCGGTTTGCACCGACTCCTGTGCGCCGGGGCAACCCGCGCTGCATCAATCATTTAACCCGCTGCAGTGGAATTTCGATGATCGGAGGAGACGCGACAGCCGAGCGTTCATTTTTTTTCCACATCGACAAGCGCTTTTGGCGCTTGGACTTAGGGGTCTGGACTGCGGCGGGTGCCGGCCCGCAGGGCCTGTCCCCGCGGCTGGACTGCGACGGGTGCAGGTCCGTAGGACCTGTCCCCGTGCCTACCCTGGGCGGTGCTCTCCGTAGACTCTCTTCAGGCTCGAGACGATCTCGCCGACGGTTGCGCCGGACCCGATCGCCGCGATCAGGGGCGGCATGAGATTGCGGTCCTCGCGCGCGTCGCGCTCGAGCGCCGAGAGCGACGCGGTGCAACGTTCGGCGTCGCGACCCGAGCGAAATGCCCGGAGCCGCTCGATCTGATCCCGCTCGATTTCGGGATCGACGGTGAGAACGGGAGGTGCCTCGCCCTCTTCCTCGCGGAACGCGTTGACTCCGACGACGATCCGTCGCCGTTCCTCGAGCTCGCGCTGGGCCTGATAGGCGGACTCCTCGATTTCCCGCTGCACCCAGCCGCGTTCGATCGCGGCGACGGCGCCGCCGAGTGAGTCGATCTTCTGAATGAGCGTCCGGGCGCGCGCACGGATCTCCTCCGTCCACGTCTCGACCAGCGTGGAACCGCCGAGCGGATCCGCGACGTCGGCGACGCCCGTTTCGAAGCCGATGACCTGTTGCGTGCGCAGAGCGAGCCGTGCGGCGCGTTCGGTGGGAAGCGCGAGCGCCTCGTCCGCCGCATTGGTGTGAAGCGACTGAGTGCCGCCGAAAACGGCGGAAAGCGCCTGCAGCGCCACGCGGACGACGTTGACGTCGGGTTGTTGCGCGGTCAGCGTCGAGCCCGCCGTCTGCGCGTGAAAGCGCATTCTCCACGAACGCGGATCCTTCGCGCCGAAGCGGTCCCGCATGATCTCCGCCCAGAGGGCGCGCGCCGCTCGGAACTTGGCGACCTCCTCGAAAAAGTTCGAGTGCGCGTTGAAGAAGAAAGAAATCCGCGGCGCGAAGGAGTCGACTGGAAGGCCGCGCGCGATCGCCGCGTCGACGTAGGCGATACCGTTGGCGAGAGTGAACGCGACCTCCTGGACGGCCGTCGAACCGGCCTCCCGGATGTGGTACCCGGAAATCGAGATCGTGTTCCAGCGAGGGACCTCGCGGCCGCAGAACTCGAAGATGTCGGTCGCGATCTTCAACGAAGGCCTCGGCGGAAAGACGTAGGTCCCGCGCGCCGCGTACTCCTTCAACGGGTCGTTCTGGACGGTCCCCGACAGGTCCTTCCAGGCGATCCCCTGCTCCCGGGACACCGAGAGGAGAAGAGCCAGCAGAATGGAAGCCGTCGAATTGATCGTCATCGAAATCGAGACCTGCCCGAGGGGAAGCCCCTCCGTCAGGATTCGCATGTCTTCGATCGTCGAGATCGCGACGCCGGCCTTCCCGACCTCGCCGCGGGCGAGAGGGTCGTCCGAGTCGTAACCCATCTGCGTCGGCAGGTCGAACGCGACCGACAGCCCCGTCTGCCCCTGTTCGAGCAGGTATCTGTAGCGGCGGTTGGACTCCCGGGCGGATCCGTACCCCGCGTACTGACGCATGGTCCAGAGTCGCGACCGGTACATCCCGGCGGAAACGCCGCGGGTGAAGGGAAATTCGCCGGGGGAAGGCTCGCCGTAGAAGGGCTCGATCGGGATGCCGGAGCTCGTCTCCGCGGCAGGTTCCGGTTCCCGGAGGGCGTCCGGACGCGCCGCTTCCGTCGGGGGGTGCGCCGGCTTCTCCTTCACCCTTCGATTGTTGCACATCGAACGGCCGCGAACGGTGGGGCGCGGCGCTCTACAATCGCGGCGTGATTCCACCCTTTCAGGGGCATCTCTCGACGGTCGGATTCGCCGACCTCCTCCAGTGGATGGAATTGAACCGCCGGTCCGGCCGCCTGATCGTCATGCGCGGACGGGATCGGCGGGTGATCGACTGGAAGGACGGCGAGATCGCATACGTGTCCGGCTCGCAGCCCCGGGATCGGCTCGGCGTCTTCCTGAAACGGACACACGCGCTCCCGCAGGCGACGATTCATTCACTGCTCGCCCGGAACTTCACGTCGGGCACGAATCTGACCCGTCTCATCCTCGAAGGTCACCACGACACGATGAATGGCCTTTCCCGCCGGGTGGAGCAGCTCGCGCGGCGGCTTCTGTTCGACGTCTTCGAATGGCGGGATGCCGTCTTCCGGTACGATCCGTCGCGGCCGGTCGAAAAGATCCTCCGCATCCGGCTGCGTCTGCGCCCGCAGGCCCTCACGTTCCAGGCGGTCAAGGAGATCGACGACGCGCGGCGCCACAGCCGGCGTCGCACACCGGCCGGCTTCCGCGAGGCGCTCTTCGAACGAGACGCACTCGACGCGCGCTTCTGGAACGTGATCGAGAGAGCCGGCGACGCTCTCGAACCCGGCGACGGCCGCCGGCTTTTTCGAGAGATGCTCGAGTTCGCGGACCGGCTCCGCCGCCGACTCGGGCGGATCGAAGCGCTGCGGCCGATCCACGAAGATTCCGTCGCGCTCCTCCGCGAGGTCTTGAAACGCAGGCCCGTCGACACGTCGGCCGTCGCGCCGATCGCCGCCCTGGATCCTTTCCTGACCCTCGACCTTCTCGTTCTCGCGAACAGCCTGGTCGTCAACCGGCGACGGTCGGTGGCGACCGCGGGTGAAGCGCTCGAAAGACTCGGTCCCGATCCGGTAACCGTGCTCGTCGAAAGGCTCGCGGCCTCGGAGTTTCC
>DASUAD010000213.1:0-13598 GCA_035763965.1 Thermoanaerobaculia bacterium
AGCGGCATCCCCGACGTCCACGCGATCCCGGTCGGGTACGCCGTGAAGATTCCGGTGGAGGACCTCTCGCCCGAATTCCGGCCGCGGGACGATCCGGCGCGTATCGAGGAGGAAAAGGCCCGTCTCCAGGCGACGCAGTTCGTCAACCGCGTACGGGCGGCGAACCTCGCCGGGGTGACGTTCGTGATCGACGCCGGCCACGGCGGCCGCGACACCGGCGCGATCGTGGAAGGGGTCGAGGAGGCGCGTCACGTCTACGACATCGCGTGCCGCATAGAGCGGCTCCTGGAAAGACACACGAAGGCGCAGGTCTTCGCGACGGTCCGGCGCCGCGGGCCGTGCGGCGACGGACGATCCGATGCCGTCCACTCGTCGCGGAGCGCGCGCGTGATGACCACGCCGCCGTACGACCTCGACGATCCGGTCGCGGGCGTCAACTTCCGGTGGTATCTGGCGAACTCCCTCCTGCGCCAGGTGGAAGACCGCGGCGGTTCCGAGGACCGGACGGTCTTCGTCTCCCTGCACGCGGACTCCCTCCACCCGGCGGTCCGCGGCCTCATGGTCTACATCCCCGGAGAGAAGTACCTGAAGAGCTCGTTCGGAAAGGACGGCGAGCTGTACCGGACCCGGCGCGAGGTGCGCGAGGCGCCGCGGGTGCGGTTCTCCCGGCGCGAGGGGATGAAAGCCGAAGGCGTCTCGCGACAGTTCGCCGAGAAAATCGTGTCCGCGTTCCGAAATCTCGGCCTGCCCCTTCACGCGTTCCAGCCGATCCGGCGAAACGTGATCCGGGGCGGGCGCCAGTGGGTCCCGGCGATCCTCCGATACAACCGGATCCCCGCGCGTGTTCTCGTCGAGGTCTGCAACCTGAACAATCCCGACGACCGCCGGCTGCTCGTCACTCGGTCCTACCGTGAGAAGGTGGCGCAGGCGGTCGTCTCCGCGCTCTCCGAGTTCTACCGCGGCGACGACGCGCGGACGGTGACGGCGGAGAAGCGGGGCCGCCAGAGCGACGCCGGCTCGACCGAGGACCGCGGGACCGAAGACTGACGACCGGCGGCTACCGCCTCCCGTCCGGAGTCGGCCGGATGGCGGGGGTTTCGGCGAGAAAGTCGACCCACAGGGGGTCGGTCGCGATCGGCAGGTAAGCCGGATCCGAGCGCAGGCTCTCGCGGTCGAGAGGGCCTTCGGACTCGAGCGCTCGCAGCGTCTCGACGGTCTTCGCCGCGGCGCCCGCCCGCGCGTACACCTGGGACTGGAGCCGGAGACCGCGCCACCGGTCCGCCATGAGCAGTCGCGCCTCCTCGACCGATCGCACCGCTTCGTCCTCCTCTCCCAGGTTCGCCTGCGCGACTGCGAGCGCCGAGAATGCATCCGGATCCGGTCCCGCGTCATCGAGGTAGCGCCGAAGGCGGTCGCGGGCCTCGGCGAAGCGTCCTTCGGCGAGCGCGATCAAACCGAGCTCCTTCGACGCGCCCGGAGAGGAAGGGGATTCCGACAGCGCGCGGGCGAAGGCGTCCTTCGCTTCCGCGCCACGCCCCGCCGCCTTGAGCGCGAGACCGAGCTGGTACCGCGCGGGCGCGGCGGGCGCTCCGGCGGCCACCGCCCGTTCCCACGCGCGGCGGGCCTCTTCCAGGCGGCCTTCCCGCTGCGCCGCGAGCGCTTCCCGCTCCGCCGTCTTCCACACGGGCGGCGAGAGGGCTTCGGGAAGCGAGTAGGGCTCCGAGAGCTGGCGGCGGACCGCGATGAAGCCGTCGATCGCGAAGAGAGCGAGCGGAATCACCGCCGCGAGCCGGAGGATCGTGCGACCGGCGGGGGCGAGCTTGCGACCGAAGAACATGGCGATGGCGAGAATGCCGGCGATCCCGAGCGCCCGGGGGAGCGCGGCGACGGCCGCGTCGCGGACGCGGTTTCGGGGCCGGATCGCACCCCGGGCGAACGGGCGTCCCGCTTCGGACGCGAGCGACGTGCCCGGATCCGGGAGGACGACGTCTTCGATCCTCCAGGCAGCGTCGCTTCGGCCGAGCGACCAACGCGTCTTCACCGATCCGGCCGGATAGCGAAGGCCGAGGTACAGCAGGACGCGGTCGCCGGCCGGCCGGGCGGAGGACCAGGCGATCCCGGAGGCCGAGCCGCGCGGCGGGGCGAGCGCCTCGACGAAATCGTCCCGCACGAGCGACTCGATTCGCTGGCGCTGCCGGTCGGAGAGACGCCTCCAGATCCCTTCACCGACGATCCGCGACGCGATCGAGTCGGCCGCGAGAGCCGCACGGAACGGGCCGCTGTCGCCGCGAAGGAGAGACGCGGCGGCCAGCCGGCCGACCTCGGCCGCCTCCTCGATCTGGGCGGTCGAGAGGTCCTGGGCGAACGCCGGCGCGGCCGCGAGGACCGCGAAGAGACAGGCGAGCGCGGGCCGGTTCGGACGGATCAGGCGCCGATCGGCTCGAGTCGTTCGACGCGCGGCGACAGCGACTCCGCGCCCCGTTCCGTGCAGAGGATGTCGTCCTCGATCCGCACCCCGAACCGATCGGGCAGGTAGATCCCGGGCTCGGACGTGAACGTCATCCCCGGCTCGAGCACCGTCTTCTCATGGGCGACCATGTACGGCGGCTCGTGCACGTCGATGCCGAGCCCGTGGCCCAGTCGGTGCGTGAAGTAGTCCCCGTATCCTGCCTTCTCGATGACGCGCCGCGCGGCGGCGTCGACCTCCGCGCAGGGCACGCCGGGTCCGGCGCGCTCGATCGCCGCGCTTTGCGCCTCGAGGACGATCGCCCAGACCTTCCGGTACTCCTCGGAGGGCTTTCCGAAGACCGTCGAGCGCGTGATGTCGTAGTAGTAGCCCTCCGGCTTGTCCCACGCGTCGATGAGAACGGCCTCGTCGCGCGCGAGCGCCCGCTCCGTCGAGGCGCCATGCGGGAGCGCCGAGGAAGGGCCGAACTGGACGACGTTGTCACCGCCGAACGCCGCCGAAATCTCGGCCTCGGTCGCGCCCGGTCGGAGGGTCTCGAACGCGCGCCGGAAGCGCGGCAGGGCGACGGCGATCGCGCGCCGCATCGCGGCGATCTCGTCGGGAGTCTTGATCATCCGCACCGATGCGAAGACCGGCCCCGCAGAGACCGGCTTCCAGGCCGGCCGGCGGGCGAGCAGCCGCTCGACGTCGTCGTACGCGGTGGAAGGTTCGATCGCGAGCGTTCCCGCCGTCCCCGGGAAGAGCGGCCCGGCTTTCTCGAACGGATCTTCCGTTTCTTCCCAGGGAACGACGGTCGAGACCGCGGACATTCCCCGCAGGCGGCTCTCCTCGAACGCCGGACAGAGAACGACCGGGTCGCGGTCGGCGAAGAGAAAGAGCGCCGTCAGCCGCTCGCTCCGCCAGAAATTGATCCCGGTCAGATAGAAGAGGTTCGACGAGGGCGTTGCGAAGAGACCGTCAGCCGGGATGTCCGCGAGTCTCTGCCGCATCGTGTCGAGCCGCCGCCGGTAGACCTCCCGTTCGAGCGCCATGCCGGGATGCTAACAGAGGGCCCCGGCGCGTGAAACCGAACGCGCGGAAGCTGGAGATCATCGACGGAATGATCCGCTCCGGCCGGGATTCGGATCGCGGCGAAGGACGTCATCCGCATAGAATCCGGGCCGGCGGGAATTGCCTGCGCCGGGCCTTTTGTTTTGCGGCGGGGCTTTCGTGGAGGTCGACGTGAAACTCGGAACACTCGCGACGCGGGCGGCGCTCGCAGCCGGACTCGCCCTTCTCCTCGCGGGCGCGGCGACGGCGCAGGACTGGAGGGGCAAAGCGCGCGTCGATGGCCGCGTCATCAGCGAGAAGGGGGAAGGAATTGCGGGGGCGAAAGTGATCCTGCGCCGCAAGGGAGCGGGTCCGGAAGCTCTGACGACCGACAAGAACGGGCGCTGGGCGTACCTCGGGCTCGCCGAGGGCGGCTGGGACGTCGACGTCGACGCCGAGGGCTACCTTCCGTACAAGACCACCGTGCAACTCTCCGAGATCACCCGCATCCCGCCGATGGCGGTCCGGCTCCAGCCCGCGCCGAAGGCCGAGCCGACCCCCGCGGCGGGCGCGCCCGGGGGGGCATCGCCCGACGTCATTCCGATCATTGAGCACGGCAACGAACTCCTCGAGCAGAAGGACTACGCGGGCGCACGGGCGGAGTACGAGAAGGCGCTCGCGATGGTGCCCGGAGCGAATGGAGCGCCGATTCTGCGCGCGATCGCACAGACGTACTACGCCGAGAAAAAGGTCGACGAGGCCATCACGGCACTGAAAAAGGTCGAGGAGCTCGATCCGAAAGACGCGACCGCGCTCCTCCTGCTCGCGAATCTCCAGCTCGAGAAAGGGAACGTCGAAGAGGGCAAGGCCACGCTCGCGAAGCTCCCGCCGGACTCAGTCAAGGATCCGGCTGCGTACACCAACCTCGGGATCCTGCTCCTGAACAAGAAGCAGCTGCAGGACGCCTGGACCTACTTCGACCAGGCGGTCCGGATCGCGCCGGCGGACGCGGACGGCTACTACTACCGCGGCCTGACCGCCTATCAGTTGAAGAAGAAGGCGGAGGCGAAGGCCGACTTCCAAAAATACCTGGAACTCGCACCGACCGGCGAAAACGCCGCCGACGTCAGGGAGTACCTGAAGACGCTCAAGTAACGGTCGCCCCGCGATTGCCGCGGAGATTTTTCTCCCCGATGGGGAGAGGGCCGGAGTGAGGAGGCCGGGATTCCCACGAGACCGCTTGCCTTCCTTCTCTCCCTACTCCTTGCGCCGACCCCGGAGCTCGCCCCCGATCGCGCCCGCGACCTGCTGGCGCGGCTCCTGTCCGAAGACGAGGCGTCCCGCGCGACCGCGCGGGTCGCGATCTCCCGCTCGCGGGACCCGACTCTCCTTCCCGCGCTGGTGGACGCGCTCTTCTTCGCTTCGGCCGCGTCGCGTGGCGACGTCGCCGCGTGTCTCGAGTCGCTGTCGGGCGAGAAGCTGGGACCTCGGTATCGCTCCTGGGTCGAGTACATCGGCGGCCGCGAGGATCTTCGTCCGAAGGAGGGTTACCGCGCCTGGAAGGCGGCCCTGTTCGCGAGGATCGATCCGGCGTTCGGGAAGTTCCTTCACCCGGACCTTCCGATCGCGATCCGGCCGGAGGAGATCGTGTGGGGCGGTGTGCGGAAGGACGGGATCCCGTCGCTCGTGAATCCCGAACGGGTGTCCGCTGCCGACGCGTCGTTTCTCGCAGAAACCGAGACCGTTTTCGGCGTCTCGCTCGGCGGAGAGAGCCGCGCCTATCCGCAGCGGATCCTCGACTGGCACGAGATGGCCAACGACGTGGTAGGCGGACGTCATTTTGCTCTGTCGTACTGCACCCTCTGCGGCTCCGCGATCGCCTACGCGACCGGCACGACCGACGGCAAGCCCCTCGTCTTCGGCTCCTCGGGGCTCCTCTACCGGTCGAACAAGCTGATGTACGACCGGGACACGCTGTCGCTCTGGAGCAACCTGACGGGAGAGCCGGTCGTCGGCCCGCTCGTGGGACGGGGTCTGCATCTCGCGCCTCTGCCGATCACCGTCACGACGTGGAGGGAATGGAGATCGCTCCATCCGGACACGACCGTGCTCTCCTTGAAGACGGGACATCGCCGCGACTACACGCCCGGCGCGGCGTACGGCCGGTACTTCGAGAGCGCCAACACGATGTTTCCCGTCTGGAAGAAGAGCCCGCTCATGCCGGCGAAGTCGTGGATCTACGCGGTGCGGGCGGGCGGCCGCGCCAAGGCATATCCCCTGGACGTCCTGTTCCGCGAGCGCGTCGTCAACGACCGGGTGGGATCGGCGTCGGTGCTCGTCGTCGCGGATCCGGAGAGCGGCGCCGTGCGGGCGTACGAAAGGAAGGGGCGAGGCTTCGCCGAGGGTCCCGACCGACGCGTCGTCGAGCTCGCGATCGGCGAGCTCTGGACGGTCGCCGAGGAGCGACTGCGCGGCCCTGCCGGGGTGTCTCCGCTGGAACGGATCGCCGGGCACCGCGCGTACTGGTTCGCATGGTACGCGTTCTTTCCGGAGACGGACGTTTACGAGGGCTGCGCGCAGGAAACGGTAGACGAGAGACGGTAGACGGTAGACGAGGGAGAGCTTTCCGTCTTCCGTCTCCCGTCTTCCGTCTACCGGCTCCGGTCCGGGTCAGTCATCCGCAGATCCCGCCCCGTCATCTCCTTCGGGACGTCAAGTCCCTGCAGGGCGAGCACGGTCGGCGCCACGTCCTTGAGCGACCCGCCCGGCTTGAGCGGTCCCCCGGAGCGGCAGATCACGATCGGGACCGGATTCGTCGTGTGCGCCGTGTGGGGTTGCCCGGTCGCCGGGTCGACCATCTGCTCGGCGTTGCCGTGGTCGCTCGTCAGGACGACGAGCCAGCCGCTTTCGCGCGCCGCCGTCTCGAGTCTCGCGAAGCAGCGGTCGAGCGTCTCGATCGCGGCGATCGTCTCGCGAAGCTTCCCGGTGTGGCCCACCATGTCCGCGTTCGCGTAGTTCACGACGATGGCGCCGAAGCCGCCCCCCGCCATCGCGCGGATCGCGGCGTCGGTGATCTGCTTTGCGCTCATCTGAGGGTGGAGGTCGTACGTCGCTCCTTTCCACGACGGCACCAGCAGCCGCTCCTCCCCCGGATACGGGTCTTCCACGCCTCCATTGAAGAAGTACGTGACGTGGGCGTACTTCTCGGTCTCGGCGAGCCGAAGGTTGCGCACGCCGGCCCCGCTCCAGACCGCGCCCAGGATCCGGGCGAGGCGCGGCGTCGGGAAGGCGACGGGCAACGCGAACTCCTTCTTGTACTCCGTGAAGCAGACGAAAAAGACGGACGGCGGATCGCCCCGCGGGAAATCGGCGAAACCCGGTTCGGTGAACGCGCGCGTCAACTGCCGCGCGCGGTCCGCGCGGAAGTTGAAGAACACGACCGAATCGCCGTCGGCGACGGGGCCGGAAGGGACGCCGTTCTCCGCGATGACGGTGGGGACGATGAACTCGTCCGACTCGCCGCGTGTGTACGCCTCCTCGACGGCCGCCCGCGCGCCGGCGGCCCGCCGTCCCTTTCCGAAGCGCAGGGCGTCCCACGCGAGCGCCACGCGGTCCCACCGCCGATCGCGGTCCATCGCGTAATAGCGGCCGGAGATCGTCGCGATCTTTCCGCCCGTCGCGCGGAGTTTCTCCTCGAGACGGTCGACGTATCCGAGGGCCGACCGCGGCGGCGTGTCGCGGCCGTCCGTGAAGGCGTGAACGCGAACGCGCGGGACGCCGACTTTCCGGGCGAGGTCGAGAAGCCCGAAGAGGTGCCGTTCGTGCGAGTGGACTCCGCCGTCGGAGAGGAGACCCATGAGGTGCAATGTCGCGCCGGCGCTCCGCGCGCGTTCGGCCGCCTCCACGAGCACCGGATTCCGGAAAAGCGAGCCGTCTCGGAGCGCGAGGTCGATGCGCAGGAGGTCCTGCGGCACCATGCGCCCGGCCCCGAGGTTCAGGTGGCCGACCTCGGAATTGCCCATCAGCCCGGCCGGCAGCCCGACGGCCTCGCCCGAGGCCTCGAGCGTGGTCCACGGATAGTTCCGGCGCCACCGCTCGAACGTCGGCGTGCGCGCCCGCGTGATCGCGTTTCCCTCCGACGGCGGGGCTTCTCCCCAGCCGTCGCAGATCACGAGGAGGACCCGGCTCGCGGGGGACGAAACCGCGCCGCTCACTCGGACAGGTGCGTGTGCACGACCCGGGCGAGCTCGGCGACGCTCCAAGCCTGCGCGAAGCACCCGCGCGGTGCGAAGGGCGGATCGCCGTCGAAGATCTCCGAGATCGAGCCCGCACCCGCGTCGCGCACGTGCGCCCGGAGAGGAGCGAGCCATCCGCGCGCCGTGTGGAGCGACTCCGGCGTCCGCCCCATGACCCGGAAGTGCGCGTCCACGAACGCTCCGAGCAGCCACGGCCAGACGGTGCCCTGGTGGTAGGCGAGGTCGCGCTCCTTCTGGGAGCCCGTGCACTGCCCCCGATAACGCGGGTCGCGCGGATCGAGCGTGCGCAGCCCGAACGGCGTCAGCAGGTGGCGGCGGACCGACCAGTAGACCGCGCGGGCCCGGTGCGGAGGCAGCAGGTCTTCCGAGAGGGAGACCGCGAAGATCTGGTTCGGTCGCAGGCTGCGGTCCGGGCCGTCCTCGCGCACGACGTCGTAGAGTCGCTCGTCGTCATCGGACCAGAAGACCTCGTTGAACCGCCGCGCAACGCGCCAGGCGTCCGCCTCCAGGTCGCGCGCCCGCGCGTGATCGCCCGCGAGCCTCTCCAACCGCGCCGCCGACTTCAGCGCGGCATGCCAGAGCGCGTTGACCTCGACCGCGCGTCCGTCGCGAGGCGTGACGGGTACGCCGTCGACCACGGCGTCCATCCAGGTGAGCGCGCGACCGGGAGACCCCCCGGCAAGGAGCAGATCGGGTCCGGCCCCGATGCCGAACGACGTTCCGTTCCGGTACGAGTCGAGGATCTCGCGCACCGCGTCGAGCAGCGGATTGGGCTGGCCCGGATCGCGACGCGCCCGGCCGAACCATTCGACCGAGAGCACGAACCAGAGCGGCGCGTCGATCGCGCCGTAGTCCGGTTCCTCCCCGTCCTGCGGATAGAAGTTGGGGAGCAGGCCGTTCCGGCGTCGCTTCGCGAACGAGTTCAGGACCCTCGCGAACGGGCGGTACCGTCCGCTCGCGACGGCGAGCCCCGGAGCCGAGATCATCGCGTCGCGGCTCCAGTCGCCGAACCACGGGAATCCGGCGAGGAGCGTCGTGGGTCCTCCGGGCGGCTCGACGAGGAAGTTCTCGGCTCGGCGAGCGAGCTCATCGAAGACCGGATCGCCGCTGCGGGGAAACGCTTCCCGCCGGCGCGCTTCGACGAGCCGCATGCGAGCCGGGACCTCGCTCACCGGCTGCGTCGAGAGCACGAGGTGCGCTTCCGTCCACGGCGGGAGCTCCCACAGCCACTCGAGAGGGCTCCAGAGATCTTCGTCGGCGTCGTATCCGCGCTCCGCCTCCTGGCGGTAGTGGAAGCTCCGGTACCAGTCCGGCTCGAGGAGCGCCCGCGCGCCGGGCGCCCGCATGTGGAGGTCGGGCAGACCTGCGCCGGCGTGGATCCTGGCCGAGTCCCCCTCGAGCTCCGTCGTCGCCGAAAAACCCCCCTCCCGCTGGATCGAGTGAACGTCCCGGAAAGCGAGAAGAGGCCGCACGCGCAGCTCGAGCCTCCGCGTCCCGCGGTTGACCCAGCGAAGGAGCGACAGCGACCGGCCCCTCGGAAGGCAGACCGACCGCTCGATCGTGAAGTCATCCGTGTGGTGCAGCCACGTCGGGAACGGTTCGAGCGCGAAGCGCACCAGGCTCTTCCGCCCCTCCGGGTACACGGCGTCGCGATAGATCTGCGTCGAGATTCCGGTGCGGGTTCCGTTCGCGGATACGAATTCCTCCGTTCCCGCGAGGAGAAGGATGCGTTTCCGCGGCGGCGGAACCGCGGGCGCGTACCAGCCGTGATATTTGCGCGTTCGGGCGCCGACCGCGGTTCCGCAGGCGAATCCGCCCAGGCCGTCGGTCTCGAGCCACTCGAGCTCGAGCCCGCGTCTCGACAACTCTGCTCCCGAGTACGCGAGCGGATTCCGAACCTCTTTTTCCGCCAGGGTCGTCTGCTCTTCCATTGTTCTCCGGTCGCTTCGGCTTCGCGCGTGAATCGGGTTGATCCCTGCGATTATTCCTCATCGGAATTCGCGCGGCGACCCGCGCCACGTTGGCCCCGGAAACCACGTTTTCCGGGAAGCGGCCGAGCTCGCACGGGCGTACTAAGATGAAGACCGCCGCTCCCGGCCGCGGAAGTTTCGCGTACCCGGGGCGCCGGCGGCCCGACGGGAGGAGTTCTTGAGCACGGTCGCAAAAACGATCGACGAGCTCTGCGTCGATACGATCCGAACCCTGGCGATCGACGCCGTGCAGAAGGCAAACTCCGGGCACCCGGGCCTCCCGCTCGGCGCCGCCCCGATGGCTTACGTGCTCTGGTCGCGGCATTTGAAGCACAACCCGCGGCACCCGCGCTGGCCGGACCGCGACCGTTTCGTCCTGTCGGCCGGCCACGGTTGCATGCTCTGGTACTGCCTGCTCCATCTCACGGGCTACGACCTGTCGATGGACGACCTGAAGGCTTTTCGCCAGTGGGGAAGCCGGACGCCCGGACATCCCGAGTTCCGGTTGACGCCGGGCGTCGAAGCGACGACGGGGCCGCTCGGACAGGGGACCGCGAACGCCGTCGGGATGGCCATGGCGGAGCGTTTCCTCGCCCACCGCTTCAACCGCCCCGGGCACGAGATCGTGAACCACCGGACCTATGCGCTCGTTTCGGACGGAGACCTCATGGAGGGCATCTCCAACGAGGCTTCATCGCTCGCCGGGCACCTCGGGCTCGGCAAGCTCACGTTCCTCTACGACTCGAACCACGTCTCGCTCGACGGTCCGACGTCGCTGACGTTCACCGAGGACGTCGGGAAGCGCTACGAAGCCTACGGCTGGCAGGTCCTGCGGGTCGCGGACGGAAACACGAATCTCGAGGCGATCGACCGCGCGATCTCCGAGGCGGATGCGGAAACCCGGCGGCCGACGCTCATCGTCGTGAACACGACGATCGGCTACGGTTCGCCCCACAAGGCGGGAACCTCGGAAGCGCACGGCAGTCCTCTCGGCTCCGACGAGGTGAAGCTGACGAAAAAAGCGCTCGGGTGGGAGCACGAAGAGCCCTTCTTCGTCCCGGACGACGCGCTCGCGCACTTTCGCACCGCGGTCGAGCGGGGCGGCCGCGACGAGTCCGAGTGGACGAAGCGCTTCGACGCGTGGGCGGAGGCGTTCCCCGATCTCGCGGAGGAGTGGCGCCAGGCCTTCGACGGCGCTCTGCCGCCGGGCTGGGACGCCGATCTTCCCCGGTGGAAAGCGGGGGAGAAGGAAGCCACGCGGGTCGCGTCGGGCAAAGCGTTGAACGCGATCGCTGCGAAGATCCCGTGGCTCTTCGGCGGCGACGCGGATCTCTCGGTCTCGACGAACACGAAGCTGAAAAGCGACGCCGACTTCGACGGCCGGACCGGGGCGGGGCGCAACCTCCACTTCGGCGTGCGCGAGCACGCCATGGCCGGCATTGCAAACGGGATGGCGTACCACGCCGGCGTCCGCCCCTTCGTCGCGACCTTCCTCTGCTTCTCCGACTACATGCGGCCCTCGGTGAGGCTCTCCGCCGTCTCCGAGCTCCCCGTGATCTTCGTGTGGACTCACGACTCGATCGGGCTCGGCGAGGACGGCCCCACGCACCAGGCCGTCGAGCACCTGATGTCGCTGCGGGCGATGCCGCACTTCACGATCATCCGTCCCGCGGATCCCAACGAGGCGGTCGAGGCGTGGCGGATCGCGATGCAGCACCGCGGCGGACCGGTCGGCCTCGTGCTCTCGCGCCAGAAGCTCCCGGTGATCGATCCGTCGAAGTACGCGGGGCCGGAAGGTCTCGCCCGGGGGGCGTACGTTCTCGCCGAAGCGTCCGGCGGATCGCCGCGCCTGATCCTGATCGCGAGCGGAAGCGAGGTCTCGCTCGCGCTCGCCTCCCGCGAGAAGCTCGAGGCCGAAGGGATTCCGACCCGCGTGGTCTCGATGCCGTGCTGGGAGCTCTTCGAGAAGCAGGACGCGTCCTATCGCGAGCAGGTTCTACCGGCCGCGGTCGGAGCGCGGCTGTCGATCGAAGCGGGATCGAGGCACGGGTGGAAGCGATGGGTGGGCGACCGCGGCGACTCGATCGGGCTCGAGCGCTTCGGGGCTTCCGCGCCGGGCGAGGTCGTGATGAAGGAGCTCGGGTTCGACGTCGAGAACGTCGTGAACAAAGCGAAGGCCCTGATCGAAGGAGCGGGTGCAGGTCCGTCGGACCTGTCCCCGCGACGTTAAAAATGAGAATCGCCGTCGGTTGCGATCACGCAGGCTTTCCGCTGAAGGCGAGCGTGATCGAGCTGCTGCAGAGACTCGGGCACTCGGTGGAAGACGTCGGAACGGATTCGACCGAGCCGGTGGACTATCCCGATTTCGCCCGCGCCGTGGCGACGTCGGTCGCATCGGGCCGGTCGGAGCGGGGGATCGTCCTCTGCGGCAGCGGCGTCGGCGCGTCGGTCGCCGCAACGAAGGTTCCCGGGGTTCGCGCCTCGATGTGCCACGACACCTTCTCCGCCCGGCAGGGCGTCGAAGACGACGACATGAACGTGCTCTGTCTCGGCGCGCGCGTGATCGGGCCCGCGCTCGCGGAGGAGCTCGTCCGAGCTTTCGTGAACGCGAAATTCTCCGGGGCGGAGCGTCACATTCGCCGCCTCGAGAAGGTCAATGGCATCGAGACCGATGCCCGCAATGGCGTCTTCGACGATGCGAGGAGGTGACATGAGCTCCAACAATCCGCTCCAGAAGCTCCGCGAGCTCGGGCAGAGCGTCTGGTTCGACTACATCCGCCGGGACCTCTACGAGAGCGGAAAGCTGGCGAAGCTGATCCGCGAGGACGGGCTCGCCGGAATGACGTCGAACCCCACGATCTTTCAGAAGGCGATCGCCGAAACCGAGCTCTACGACGACGACGTCCGCCGTCTCGGCTCGGAGGGGAAGGACCCGTTCGCGATCTTCGACGCGCTGGCGATCCAGGACGTCTGCCGCGCCGCGGACGTCTTTCGCCCCGTGTACGACGAGACGCGCGGCGGCGACGGCTACGTGTCGATCGAGGTCGGCCCGCAGCTCGCCAACGACACCGAGGGCTCGATCCGGGAAGCGCGCCGCCTCTGGGAGGCGTGCGCCCGCCCGAACGTGATGGTCAAGATCCCCGGGACCGCCGCCGGTGTCCCTGCGATCCGGCAGTGCCTCTCCGAAGGAGTGAACATCAACATCACGCTTCTCTTCTCGGTCTCGCGCTACAGGGAGGTCATGGAGGCCTACCTCTCGGCCGTCGAGGAGCGCGTCGCGAAGGGGAAGTCGGTGGACAACCTTCCGTCGGTCGCGAGTTTTTTCGTCAGCCGCGTCGACACGAACGTGGACAGGAAGCTCGATCGGATCGCGAAGGAGGACACCTCCGGGAGCCGTGGGAAAGCGGCCCGGGAGCTGCGCGGCAAGGCGGCGATCGCCAACGCCCGGCTCGCTTACGAGGCGTTCGAAGAGGTCTTCCGGTCCGACCGCTTCCGGGCGCTCGAGAAGAGAGGCGCCCGTCTTCAGCGGCCCCTCTGGGCCTCCACGTCGACGAAGGATCCCGCATATCCCGACCTCTACTACGTCGAGGCGCTGGTCGCGCCGCACACCGTCGACACGATGCCGCCCGACACGTTCGACGCGTACCGGGACCACGGCGACCCGAAGGTGCGGATCCACGACCACCTCGACGAGGCGCGCGACGTCTTCCGCCGTCTGTCGGAGCTCGGGATCGACGAGCCGACCGTTTCGCGCGAGCTCGAGGAGGAGGGCGTGAAGAAGTTCTCCGACTCCTACGATTCCCTGCTCAAGGCGATCGCGGAAAAAGAAAAGGCGATGAGGGTCGCCTGAAACTCGCGCTCGGTCGCTTCGAAAAA
>DASUAD010000214.1:0-2491 GCA_035763965.1 Thermoanaerobaculia bacterium
CGCCCGGCTTCTCGCTCGAAACGGGGTGGCGAGCATCGCGGCCGCGATCTCTCCCTACGCCGAGACCCGCGCGGAAGTGCGGCGGCTGGCCGCGGAAGACGGCATCCCGTTTGTGGAGGTGTACGCCCGGGCCGAGATCGACGCGCTCGTCCGGCGCGACGTGAAGGGGCTCTACGCGATGGCCCTCGCCGGAAAGCTGCCCAACTTCACGGGCGTATCCGACCCGTACGAAGCGCCTCAAAGTCCCGAGGTTCTCGTGCGGACCGATCAGGAAGACGTCGAGCAGAGCGTCGGAAGGATTCTCGCCGCGCTCCGCGAGCGCGGCCTGATCGGGCGCCTGGCCCGGGCCGAGGTGACGGCATGAGGACCGAAGCTCCACTTTTCCCGGTCTTTCTGAAACTCTCCGGCCGCAAGGTGCTGGTGGTCGGCGGCGGAAGCGTGGCGGCGTCGAAGCTGGACGCTCTTTTCCGTTCGGGCGCGACCGTGATCGTCGTGGCCCCCGCTTTCCGGCCGGAGATCGAGCGCTCCGGGGCGATCCTCTTCCGCCGCGGCTTCGAGCCGAGCGACCTCGACGGAGTCTGGTACACGGTGGCGGCGGCGACTCCCGACGTGAATCGGCGCGTCGCGGCGGCCGCAGAGGAACGGCGGGTCTTCGTCAACGCCGTCGACGATCCGCCGAGTGCGAGCGCCTACGCCGGGGGCGTCCTGCGGCGCGGAGGTCTGACGATCGCGATCTCCACGGAAGGAGAAGCACCGGCCTTGGCGGGCCTCGTCCGCGAAGCGTTGGGGGCGATGATTCCGGACGACGTCGAAGCCTGGGTGCAGGAGGCCCGCCGGCAGAAGCGCGTGTGGCGGGAGAAGCGCATCGCCATGTCCGCGCGACGCCCCTTGCTCCTGGCGGCTTTGAACCGCCTCTATGCGGGGCGATCGACCGGCGGGTCGGACGAAGAGAAGGCGATCGTGGAGGGGAGCCGGTGACGGGATTCGTTTCCTTGGTCGGCGCGGGCCCGGGAGATCCCGACCTGCTGACGAGAAAGGCCGTCCGTCGTCTGGCGGAAGCGGACCTCGTCCTTTACGACGCGCTCGTGTCTCCGGACGCTCTGAAGCTCGCGCCACGGGCACAGCGCTTCTTCGTCGGAAAGCGCGCGCGCCGGCAGTCGATCCGCCAGGAGACGATTCAGTGGCTCATGATCCGGGCCGCCCGGCGCGGAAAGAGGGTCGTCCGGCTGAAGTGCGGCGATCCCTTTCTTCTCGGCCGCGGGGGCGAGGAGGCGCTGGCACTGGCGGAGGCCGGCGTTCCGTTCGAGGTCGTGCCGGGGGTTTCTTCGGCGCTCGCGGCGCCCGCGCTCGCAGGCATCCCGGTGACACACCGCGGGCTCGCTTCCGGCTTCGTCGTGGTGTCGGGACACGCGGAGTCGGCGTACGGTCCGGTCTTGAGCGCGGTCGCCCCGGGGTCGTTGACGCTCGTGATCTTGATGGGGATCGCCTCCCGCGCGGCCCTCACTGCACTCCTCCTTTCTCGCGGCTGGCCGTGCGACACACCGGCCGCGATTCTGCTCGCCGCCTCCACACCGGAGTCCTATTCCTGGACGGGCGCGCTCGATGCGCTCCCCGTGGCGAACCTGCCGCACGACCGGCGCGACCTTCCCGGCACGATCGTCGTCGGCGACGTCGTTTCGCTCGCCTCGGTTCTCGGTGGAGTCGGGGATTTCGCCCGCGTGGCCTCGGGCCACGTCACGTCCTGAAAGGATCAATCATGGCAGCCGTCGACGATCCGAAGACGCTGGGTCGGGCACGGCTCTCGTTCGCGAGCGAGAGCGAGATCGACGAGTTCGTCGCGACCCTCGAGCAGTTCGAGCGCGGCGAGTTGACCCCGGATGAATGGAGAGCCTATCGCCTGGTTCGCGGGACCTACGGGCAGCGCCAGGAGGGAGACTTCCAGATGTTGCGGGTCAAGATCCCTCAGGGAATCCTGAACGCCGAGCAGCTCTGCGCCCTGGCCGACGTGGCGACGGACTTTTCCCGAGGCTTCGGTCACATCACCACGCGCCAGAACATCCAGTTCCACTTCATGAAGCTTCACGACGTCGAGCCAGCGATGCGGCGGCTCGCGGAGACGGGGCTCACGACCCGTGAAGCCTGCGGCAACTCGGTGCGCAACATCACCGCGTGTTCCTTCGCCGGGGTCGGTCCCGACGAGGTCTTCGACGTCACACCCTACGCGGAGGCCGTGACGCGCTACTTCCTGCGTCACCCGCTCTCCTCTTCTCTTCCGAGGAAGTTCAAAATCGCCTGGGAGGGCTGCGCCGTCGACCACGCCGGAACACCCATCCACGACATCGGCTGGCGGGCTCGTACGGCCAAGATCGGCGGATTCTCACGGCGCGGTTTTCGCGTCACGGTCGGTGGAGGAACTTCCAACCTCTGCCGATCCGGGCAGCTGCTCTACGAGTTTCTTCCGGCGGCCGAGATCCTGGACGTGGCGGAGTCG
>DASUAD010000215.1:0-2087 GCA_035763965.1 Thermoanaerobaculia bacterium
CGGCAATGGCGACGACGCCCTAGCCGGGAAACGGAAAACGGGAAACGGGAAACGACCCCGATGAGCCGTCCCGGCTCGCGAGTCGCGAATCTCCTCGTCATCGCGGCTGCAGCCGCGGCTCCGGCGTTGGCACAGCGCTCGATCGAGGAGCAGCTTCCACCCAAGCCGGAGCGGTACGTCACCGACCGGGCGGGCATCCTCCCGTCCGACCGTGCCGACGCGCTGAACCGAAAGCTCGAGCAATTCGAGCGCGACACGTCGAACCAGGTAATCGTCTGGATCGACCGGAAGATCCCGGAGGGCTTCGTTCTCGAAGACTTCACGGTCCGGGCCTTCCAGAAGTGGAAGGTCGGCCAGGCGGACAAGGACAACGGCGCCGTGCTGTTCGTTTTCTCCGACGACCGCAAGCTGCGGATCGAGGTGGGCTACGGGCTCGAAGGAGTTCTGCCGGACATCACGGCGAAGCGGATCATCGAGGACGAGATCGTGCCCCGGTTTCGGGCCGACGACTATCCCGGGGGCATCGATGCCGGCACCGATGCGATGATCGCCGCGACGAAGGGGGAGTACAAGGGAACGGGAGCCACGGTGGACGAACGATCACGACGACGAACGGGCCTTCCGATCTCGGGTTGCGCGGTGCCCCTGTTCTTTCTCTTCGTTTTCGTCATATTGCCGATGCTGGCCCGCCGCCAGCGCCGTCTCTGGCGGACCTACGGCGGCAGCGGCTGGTGGACGGGCGGCGGGGGCTTCGGCGGATTCGGAGGCGGCGGGTGGTCCGGCGGAGGCGGCGGGGGCGGCGGCTTCTCGGGCGGCGGCGGGTCGTCGGGAGGCGGTGGCGCGTCGGGAAGCTGGTGATCCGGAGGCTGTGATGTCCTTCTTCTCCAAGCTCGACAACGACCGGATCGTGTCGGCCATCGGCGCCGCGGAACGCAAGAGCTCCGGAGAGATCCGCGTCCACGTCACGCTCCGAAAACCGGATGATCTCGAGGCGCGCGCGCGCCGCCGATTCCAGCATCTCGGGATGACGAATACGGCCGACAAGAACGGGGTCCTGTTCTACATCGCTCCCTCGGTCCGCCGATTCCAGATCCTCGGGGACTCGGGCGTTCACGAGCGCTGCGGACCAGACTTCTGGACGGAGGTCGCTTCCGGGATGGAGGAGAGCTTCCGTCGCGGAGAGTTCACCGAGGGGATCGTGCGCGGGATCGAAAAGGTCGGCGACCTGCTCGCGCGGCATTTTCCGCGCTCCCGGAGCGACGTGGACGAGCTTCCGAACAAGATCGACGAGGAAACCTAGCCGGCGCTTGACTTTCCGGCTCCAACCCGTATCATTCCCCGTTCCTTTCGGGAGGCCTCCATGTACGCGATCCTCCGCGCGGGCGGCAAGCAGGTGAAGGTTTCGGCCGGCGACGTCGTGCGCGTCGAGAAGCCGTCCGGCAGGAAGCTGTCCCGGGGCGAAGAAATGACGCTCTCCGACGTCGTCCTCGTGTCGGGCGACGGCTCCGTCCGCTCGGCGAAAGACGACCTCGCGAAGGTCGCGATCAAGGCGACGGTCATCGGAGAGGTCCGGAACCGGAAGATCCTGGTGTTCAAGAAGAAGATCCGCAAGCAGTATCGCCGGACGAAAGGGCATCGCCAGACGATGGTCGAGGTCCGGATCGATTCGATCGAGGGATAGAAGTCATGGCACACAAGAAGGGACAGGGCTCCTCGCGCAACGGGCGCGACTCGAACGCCCAGAGGCTCGGGGTGAAGAAGTTCGCGGGACAGGTCGTACCCGGCGGTTCGATCCTCGTGCGGCAGCGGGGCACCCGCTTTTTTCCCGGAGAGAACGTCGGCCGCGGCAAGGACGACACTCTCTTCGCCCGGGTCGCCGGAGTGGTCCGTTACGCCGACCGCGGCCGGCAGGGCAGGGTCATCTCGGTCGACCCCCTCGGTTCGTAAAACGGGAAACGGGAAAGGGGAAACGACCCGGGGCTTCCCCTTCGTTTTCCATTTTCCGTTTTCCGTTTCCCGGCCCCGTGTTCATCGACACCGCTGAAATCCACGTCAAGGGAGGCGACGGCGGCAACGGATGCGTCGCG
>DASUAD010000216.1:0-7429 GCA_035763965.1 Thermoanaerobaculia bacterium
AGCCGCGTCGGCCCCTGGTCGATCACCACGTGACCGTCGAGCGTCGCGGTTTTGGTCGGGAAGTCGTAGCGTGCGCGGTCCGCCGTGATCTTCACGTCCTGATATTCGATCGTGACCTCGCCCGAGCCCTCCCAGAAGACGTCTTTCTCGTAGTGGACCGGGTTCTTGGTCGTCAGCCGGACCTCGCCCCCCTTCTCGGGGACACGGAACCGGATCTGGAAGCTCGGCTTGGTTTTGAAGCGGGACTCGAAGGGATCGCTCGACCCGAAGGGCGTCTGCGCGGAAGCCGACGCCGCAAGGAGGAGGAGGACGAGCGCCCGGGAAAGCCGGAGTGTCACGTCCTCATGGTACGGAGGCCGGCCTTCCCACGACGATGAACTCGGCGACGTCGAGGTCCGGCGAAGCCTCGGGCCAGCTCGACAGCATGGCGAGCGTCTTCGCGCCGTCGGGAGAAGGCGTGAGGGTCACGGTGTCGATCGAGACGACTGCATAACCGCACGCCTCGAAGAGATCCCGGATGGTCGCGCGCGTGAAATGCCGGACGTGGGTGCCGGAAAGAAGCGAGTAGGGGATGTAGTCGAAGCGACCGGCGAGCAGATCCGCGACGACCGACCAATGGCCGACGTTCGGCACCGACGCAATCACGACGCCCTGCGCCGCGAGCCATGGCCGGACGCGAACCAGCGCGTCGGAAGGTTCGATCAGGTGCTCGAGGACGTCGCCGAAGAGCACCGCATCGAACTCGGCGGCGAACTCTCCCGGCGGGACTTCCTCGAGCGTCGCGGTCAGGACCCGGTCGTACACTCGCGCGGCACCGGCCGCGTCCTCGGGGTCCGGTTCGATACCCACGATCCGAGTCACGCCGCGCCGGCGGAGCGCCTCCGCGGTCGCGCCCCGCGAGCAACCGACGTCGAGGACCGTCCGCGAGCCATCCGGAACCTTCGGCGCGAGATCCTCTCGCGCCTGGGCGTCCATCTCCGCGTAGCGGTGGAGGTACGCGCGCGGGTCGGCCAGCGCCCTCCCCCCGGCGAGGTGCACCGCCGGCGCCGCCTCTTCGAGCGGAAGCGACGGCGGAAGCTTTTCGAGCGCGGCGCGGCGCGCGGCGAACACGGGTGACCGCGGAGTCGAGACAGGGAACGGCGGCCCGCCGGAATCTGCAGCGACACAGGCCGTCTCGAGGAGTCCGGAGGGGGTCGAGTAGGTGAAGAACGGCGCATGTCGGAGCTCGTCGGTCAGGCCTTCGTTCGAGACCGGCAGCACCAGGTCGGCCGTGGGAAAGGCGTCGAGCGTCGCGACGAGTTGCCGGGCCGCGGGCGGCGGAAGATATGCCTCCGGATCCGCCCAGACGAGGACGATCGGCGCGTTCCCGGCGAGGTCGGCGATCACGGGCTTTCGGCCCGGCACCTCGGAGAAACGCCGCGCCGGCATCTGCCGCGCGAAGCGGCGCGCGACGCGCCAGGCCCAGGGACCTTCGGCGGCGTAGCGAGGGACGCCGCCGAGGATCAGGTCGAACGGTGGAGGCGACATGCGGGAAGGTCGGGAGACGGAAGACGGTAGACGGCAGACGAAGAACGCACCTCGTCTTCCGTCTCACGTCTACCGTCTACCGGCTCACAGGGCCTCCACGAGCATCGCCGTTGCCTCGCCGCCGCCGATACAGATCGCGGCGATTCCGCGTTTCTTCCCCCCGCGCGCCAGCGCATGTACGAGCGTCGTGACGATGCGCGCTCCCGAGGCCCCGATCGGGTGCCCGAGGGCAACGGCGCCCCCGCGGACGTTCACCTTCGCGGGATCGAGGTCGAGGTCGCGGATCGCGGCGAGCGCGACGGCCGCGAACGCCTCGTTGATCTCGAAGAGGTCGACGTCGGCGACGGAAAGTCCGGTCTTCTCGAGGAGTCTCCGGATGGCGCCGACGGGTGCGGTCGTGAACCATTCGGGCGCCTGTGCGACGCCGGTGTACGCCGCGATCCGTGCGATCGGTTTCGCGGCGCGCCGCGCCGCCCACTCCGCGGACGAGACGACGAGCGCCGCAGCCCCGTCGTTGATCTTCGAGGAGTTGCCCGCCGTCACCGATCCGTCCTTCTGGAACGCCGGCTTCAACGTCGGGAGCTTTTCGAGCGGCGCGGCGAAAGGCTCCTCGTCGGTGTCCACGACGGCGGGAGCTTCTCTCTTCTGAGGGACTTCGACCGGCGCGATCTCCTCGGCCGCGGCGCCGGACTTCGACGCCTCCCGGGCGCGGCTGTAGGACTCGAGCGCGTAGGCGTCCTGCTCCTCCCGCGTGAACGAATACTTCGAGGCGCACAGTTCCGCGCAGCCGCCCATGTGGACGTCGCCGTACGGGTCCCAGAGACCATCCTTGATCATCGAGTCCACGAGGGTCCCGTGGCCCATTCGGTAGCCGGTGCGCGCGCGCTCGAGCAGGTAAGGCGCGTTCGACATCGACTCCATCCCTCCCGCGACCGCGACCTCGTACTCCCCCGCGCGGATCGCGTTCGAGGCGTCCATCACGGCGCGCATTCCGGAGCCGCAGACCTTCGAGACGGTCACGCAAGGTACGGAGTCCGGAATTCCCGCCCCCAGAGAAGCCTGCCGCGCGGGCGCCTGCCCGATGCCCGCCGACAGGACGTTCCCCATCAGCACCTGCTCGACTTCTGAAGGTGAGACTCCTGCCCGCTCGAGAGCGAAGCGGATCGCCGCGGAACCCAGGGCCGGCGCAGGAAGACCCGAAAGCTTGCCGAGGAAGGAGCCGATCGGCGTCCGAGCGGCGGAAAGGATCACGACGTCTTTCACACCGGGATTCTAACCGCCGGCCTCGGGCCGGCGTCCCGAGAGACGCGAGGGAGCCCTTTCTCCAACGAGTAAGAGGTTCCTCGGCCTTCGGACCTCGGAACGACGCTTCGCGTCGGTTACTCTCTTCCGATGACCCGGATACTCGCGATCGACTTCGGCGAGAAGCGCATCGGGCTCGCGACGGGCGACACGGCGGGGGGTCTCGCGACCCCGCGGCGGACGATCGCGCGGTCGGCCGATGACGCAGCGGTGGCGGCGATCGGACGCTTCTGCCGCGAGGAGCAGATCGACACGCTCCTCGTCGGGATCCCGCGTTCGCCGGAAGGTCGCGAGAGCGCGATCGCGCCGCGGATCCGGTCGTTCAGCGAGAAGCTCGCTCGCGCCGTTTCGCTGCCGCTCCAGTTTCACGAGGAGACGCTGACGTCGGACGAAGCGGCCCGGCGCCTGCGCGGCCGGCGCTCCCGCGCCGGAATCGACGCGGAAGCGGCCGCGGTCCTCCTCGAGGACTGGCTCGCCCATCGGGGACAGGAGTCGGCTTGAGCGCGGGCCGCCGCCTCGCGCGCATCGGGCTTCTTCTTTTTTTCTTCGCCGTGCTGCTGGTCTTCTACCTGCAGTATCGGATGAAGAACCCCCCGGTGCCGCCGACGCCGGTCGGGGACGTCATCGTCGAGATCCCGCCGGGAACCTCGACCTGGGAGATCTTCGAGCGGTTGGACGAAGCGGGCGTCGTCGAGGACGCGAGACTCGCGGAGATCTACTACCGCCTTCACCGGGGGAAGACCCGGCTGCAGGCGGGCGAGTACAGATTTCAACGTCCGATGCCGATCGACGAAGTCATCAACAGGATGGGTCGCGGAGACGTCGTGCGGCACGCGATCGTCGTTCCCGAAGGATTGACCGCCGAAGAGACCTTCCAGCTCTTCCTGCAACAGGGCATCGGCGGACCCGAAGCGTTCAAAGCCGCCCTCGTGTCGACCGAGCTGGTCCCCGGCCTGACGAAGGGCGTGACGGATCTCGAGGGCTTCCTCTTCCCCGACACGTACGTCGTCACGCGCTCGACCTCGGCCGCGCAGATCGTCGACCGGATGATCACGAATTTTCGCGAGCACTACACTCCCGAGATTCAAAAGCGCGCGAGCGCCCTCGGACTGACGACCCGTCAGGCCGTGACGCTCGCCTCGATCATCCAGAAAGAGAGCTCCCTCCAGTCCGAGGGCCCGCTCATCGCCGGGGTTTACTGGAACCGGCTGCGGCGCGGGATGCGGCTGCAGGCGGACCCGACGGTCATCTACGCGCTGAAACGCGACGGTCGCTGGCGCGGGACGCTTCTGCGTTCGGACTACGACTACGAGTCGCCGTACAACACCTACATGCACGAGGGTCTGCCGCCCGGGCCGATCGCCAACCCGGGCGCCGATGCCCTGCGCGCCGCGGTGAATCCCGCACGGACGAGCTATCTCTATTTCGTCGCCGACCCGACGACCGGGGGGCACACGTTCTCGACGACGTTCGAGGATCACCTGGTCGCGATTGCGATGGCGCGGCGCGCGAGGAACGAGACGCCGCTGCCTTATGGGCCGGACGCGCCCGCGACGCCTCCGCCGGCGGTGACGGAGGCGCCGACGCACGGCGGGGCGGGTCAGTAGCGGTGTCAGGCAGGCATTTTGGTATTTTTCGACCATGTCAAAAACGACCAGGATGCGCGCCTGACCAAGGTCATTTAACAAATGCCAAAATGCGTGCCTGACCCCAACGTCACTTCTCGTAGGTGATCGTCTTGATCCTCGGAAACTTCGTCCGCAGGAAGTCCTCCATCAGCTTGTCCTCGATCCAGCTGATCTGGGTGCCGTCCACGAAGAAAGTCGGGGTCGAGTTGACGTTCAGCCGGTAGCCCTCATCGAGGTCCTTGCGGATCCGGTCGAAGCTCTCGTCGCGGAGATAGCAACCCAGGAAGTCGGACCGCGCGACGCCTTCGCCTTCCGCCGACGTGATCGCAAGCTCGTCCACCGCAGAGACCGAGAGGCTGTCCTGGCGGCTGTACGCGAGATCCTTGAAGCGGAAGAGAGCGGCCGGGCTCGCGAGACGGGAGATACAGTCGCCAGCCGACGCCGCCTTCATCGCCCACGCGTGGTGCGACCAGAGCGGGAAGAACTTGTAATGGCGCCGCACGTTCACGGCTCCCTGGTTCGCCGCGAGCAGCTTGTCGAGCTGCCGGCCGCGGAACTTGCAGTAGCTGCACTCCATGTCGGCGAACTCGACGATGTTGACGGGTGCGTCGAGGCTTCCCTGAGCACGCTGCGCCGAAAGGTCCATCCGGCGCCGACGCTCGGCGCGTGGATCGCCCTGGAAGTCCCAGAGTGTCCCCGCGAGAAAGACGCTGCCGTCCGGCGTGACGAGGCCGGGCAGCCGGACCGGGCCGTAACCCGTCTCGATGACGATTGCGATCCCTTTCAAGCCCGCGGCGTCGCGCTCCGGCACGAGCATCGCTCCCACCTTCGCGCGAAGAAGACCCGCGTACCGGGACGTCACCCACTCGAGGTCCGCTCCGGACCGAACCGGGCTCGGTGTCCGGTTCTGGAACGAGTCGCCTTCGTAGAACCACTTCCCGTCGTTCGAGACGAACGCGGTCGCTTCCGCTTTGAGGGAAGGGTAGCGTGCCGCTCGGCTGATCTGCCACGACGTGAACGCGGGAAGCTTCACGTCCGCCTTCCGGATCGTGATCTTCGAATCGGGGTCGTATGGCAGGTACTGGCTCGCGAACTCCGGGAGCCGCGCTTCGATCGCGGCCGCCGCCGCAGCGCGGGTCGGCCCCGGAACGCGCCCGGCCTTCGCCGGTGCCAGCCCGACGGCGGCGAGCGATGAAGCCACCAGCAGAGCGCCCAACTTCTCAGTCTTTCTCATCCGATCAATCCTCTCCTGACTGCGTCAGACGCCGCCACGAACGATGTTGAGCGATTCCACGACCGCGGGTTGGTCGGGCTTGAGCGCGAGAGACCTCTCGAAGAGGGCGACCGCCTCGCGCCGCCGTCCGAGACAGGTCTGAAAGAGCCCGAGTGCGTTTAGCGTATCGATGTCGGTCGTCTTCGTTTCGAAGGGCGAGAGAGTCGCGAAAGCTCCCGGGCAGTCTCTCCACCTCTTGAACTTCAGGAGCGAGAGCTCGCGCGCGAACGGCTCGTTGTCCGGAAACTTCTGCACCGCCCGTTCGAGCAACGCGCGCGCCGGAGCGAGCTTCCCTTTCTCCTCGTACTCGACGACCCAGTCCGTGATCGTCCTCTCCGGCTCGGCGTGGCCGGCTTCGAGAGATCGGAAGAGCCACTCCAGAGCCTTCGTGTCGTCGCCCTTCATCCGGTAGAGCACGGCGAGGTTGAAGATCGGCGAGCCGTAGCCCGGGCGCAGCTCGAGGGCCTTCAGGAGCACGGGCTCCGCGGCTTTCAGGTCGCGGACTGTCTCGCGCAGATAGACGCCGAGGTTGTTGTAGGCACCTTCGGTCATCCCCGGCCGGTCTCCCCCGGCCGGCGCGAGCGGCTGCGTCTCGCTGCCGGTCAGGTATCCGAGCGCGCGGAGCTTCTTCGAGTACTCGCTCGCCTGCTCCGGTGAAATCGAGTCGGACGAGACGCGGCGCACGGTGACACCCGGGAAGAGGTCCTTGCGGGGAGGCTGAGCCACACCGTCGAACGCGGCGGTGACGGCCTTTCCGGTCATCCGGCGGTCCGCCGGCAGGCCGAGCAGCGCGAGCACCGTCGGTGCGACGCCGAACATCGACAGCGTCGGGCGGGTCTTCGCCGGTCGCACGCGGGCACCCCACGCGGCGAAGACGCCGTTCAACCGGTGCCAGTACGCCGCGGTCGCCCAGTTCAGTGAGGATCGGGCGCACGTCCGGTCCTCTCCCCACTTGAAGCCATGGTCCGAGTTGACGAGCAGGGTCGCGCCGTCCGCTTTCGCCCGGCGCATCCATTGGCCGAGCATTCTGTCGACCAGCGCGTAATACACCTCGACAGCGCGGTGATACCGCGCATAGTCCGCCTCCGACGTGCACTCGAGGCGGGGCGGAGAGTAGGGCGCGAAGATGTGCCCGATCTCGTCGGTGCCCTCGAGATAGACGGTCGTCAGGTCGGGCCGGTAGCGATCGTACAGCTCTCGCGCGATGTGGTGGTTGACGCGCGTCGCCGCCAGGATCCGCGCCAGCGCGACGATGGGGTTCTCCATTCCGGCGCCGCTCGCGCGCGCGGACGCGATCTCGGAGACGGGCACGTCGATGAAGCGCGTGAGCTCCTGGTCCGATACGGCGCCGTCGCGAGCGATGAGCTGTTCGACCCCCGGCGCGAGGGAGGCCGGAAAAGCGGCCCCGGCGCGTGGAAGGTCGCCGAAGAGGAGCGGGCTCGCGCGGTCGGAGACGAAGAAGCCGTTCACCTCCTCGGCCGGGTGTGACGCCCACCAGCCGACGACGCCGACCTTCTTTCCGGCGGCGGACGCGAGGTTCCAGACCGCCGGCACCGCGCGGGAGAGCCCGGAGACGGGGAGCTTGGCTCCGGTCTTCGGGTCGACCTCCTGGAAGTCGAGGACCCGGTGGACGTCGGGGCCGACGCCGGTCGCGACCGTCGTCCAGACGACCGGCGAAAGCACCGGGAAAAAGCTCGTG
>DASUAD010000217.1:0-15645 GCA_035763965.1 Thermoanaerobaculia bacterium
AGGGGCGCCGCCATGGCCGCTGCCACGCGCCGCAGCTGTGCCCCATCGATCCGCTCCGCGAGCGCCCACGCGGCGAGCGGATAGAAGGCGGCGACCGCGAGCACGACGATCTCCGAGTACTGGTGCACCCAGTGGAGAACGAACACCGCGACCGAGAGCTGAGCGAGGTCCCTCCGCCGCGGCGTGGACGGCTCGAGCAGAGGCCGGAGCGCGAGGAGCGTCAGAACGAGTCCGGCGACCCAGAGCGGGTTGAAGAGACCCGCGAACGTGCTCCAGCCCTGGAGGTGCCAGAGGTCCTGTTTCGCGACCGCGGCGGTGGCTGCAGGAAGCCACGGGCGGACGAGCGCCACGATCCATTCGATTCCGCCGGAGAGGCCCGCGAGGAGGAACGCCCACTGCTGGCGGGCCGGATCGTCGAAGACACGCGCGACGAACCTCGCGAGGAGCCAGAAGAACGCGAACAGCAGCGGGATGCGCGAGAGCTCGAGCGCCCAGAACGGGTCGAGCCCGGTGATCCGGGAGATCCAGCCGAGAGCGAGGAAAAAGAGCATGAAGAAGCGCCCTTCCTGCGGCTCGGTGGTGAACGGATTGACGAACAACCAGCGGTGCTGGTCCGGGACCTGCCGGATCAGGGCGACGTACTGGAGGAAGTCCTTGGGGATGTAACCGACCGGGATCCAGGTCTCCGCCGGAGTCGGGTCGGCCTGCAGCGTCACGAGAAAGGGCAATCCCCGCAGGACGCAGACGAAGAGCGGGAGAAGCCACCAGCGTTTCAGCGCGACCGGAATCCCGCGCCCGTCCGGGCGTGTGAACGCAGCGTGATCGCGCAATGTGCGGCTCCGTTGGATCGTAGCATCCCGCCGACCGAACCGTTTCGGGGAGAATCCCGACTACAATTTCTCGTGCCCTTGCGCCGACGGCTCTCCGGAGTTCTCTCGGCGGCAGCGCTCGTCCCCCCGCTCGTCTGGTTCGGTCCCGCGCTCGTTGCCCGGCTCGCGCCGTCGTTCCGGGACCAGGGCGATTTCTTCTATCCGCTCAAGCTCTACACGGCTGCGCGACTTCGCGCCGGTGAGATCCCGTTCTGGAACCCGCTCTCGGGAGCGGGCGAGCCGTGGCTCGCGAACGGACAGGCCGGAGTCTTCTATCCGGCGACCGCTTTTTTCCTGCTGCCGTATCCGGGCGCCGCGGCGATCCTGTTCCTCCTCTTCCACTTCGGGGTCGCCGCGTGGGGAATGCACCGCTTCCTGAAACAGGAGGGGATCTCCGACTCGGGAGCTCTCTTCGGCGCGGCGGTCTTCGCATCCTCGGGATACGCCGCCTCGCTGTCGGCGTTCTGGAACCATTTCGGCGCGTGGGCCTGGATTCCCGCGATCGCGTCGGTTGCGCGATCGGGGCTCCGGTCCCGGGGAGCGTGGCTCGCGCTCGCGCTTCTCGTCGGCCTCCAGGCGATGGCGGGGAGTCCGGAGCTCACGGGCATGACGCTCGCCGTCGCGCTCGTTCTGTCCTTTCGTCCCCGACCCGACGCGGACCGGCCGTGGCTCGAGTCCTCGCGCGCGCGAACCGTCCTGCGAACGGCGGGCGCGCTGCTGCTCGGGCTCGCCGTCGCGGGCTGGGTGCTCGTTCCGATGGGGGAGGCCGCGCTCCACTCCGACCGCCGCGGCGCCCTCACTGTCGAGGAGCGTGAGCCCGGCGCCATCCCGGTCCCTGCGCTCATGAGTGCTCTCGCGCGTCCCCGGACCGCGACCCCGACGTTCTGGCTCGCATCGCTCTTCGTCGGGCCGCTCGCGCTGGTCGTCGCCCTGGCCGCGTTTTTCGAGCGGGAGCGCCGTTCCCTGACGCTCGTCCTCCTCGGGCTCGCGCTCGCCGGACTCGTGATCGCCGGCGCCGGCCCTCCCGGATCTTGGCTCCGCGCGATTCCCCCGCTCGATCGGATCCGGTACCCGGAGAAGGCGCTTTCCGCCACCGTGTTCGGGCTCGCGGCGCTCGGAGGTCTCGGCCTCGACACGCTTCGCTTTCGCGCGGGCCGGCGGTGGCTGCGCTTCGTGGTCCCCATCCTCGGAGCGGGCGCGCTTCTTCTCGCGCTGACGATCCCGTCGGCGCTGGAGCTTCGTGCCGCGCTCGTCGTCGGCCTGCTTTCGGCGATCGCGCTCGCGCTCGGCGCGGGCCGGCGCGAGACCGTCGGCGGGCTCCTCGGCGGTCTCGCCGCGCTCGCGCTCGTCGCCGGGTACGCGGTCGCGAATCGCGGCCTCTTCCGGTTCGTCCCGGAGGCGGAGATCCGCCTGCGGCCGCCGACCCTCGACGCGATCGGCAGCCTGACCGGCCGCGTCCTCACGCCGTCGCCGCAGGCGCTCACGCGGTGGGTCGTCCGGGATTGGACGTTCGATTCGTCGACCGTGGCCCGCCAGCGGGAAGCGCTCGCCGGCTACACGAACCTGCTTTTCGGCATCTCGACCGTGCGGACGGCCGCCGCCCTGCCCACGCGCGGCGCTCGTGCCATCGCGGATTCGGTCGACGCGGCAGAGGATCCGGTTCGCGCCGCCGGACCCGCCAGCGTGCGCGTGCTCTGGAGTCCCTTCCGCCCCGGCCCTCACCCCTCGCGCAAGGTCGGAGAGCTGTACCGGGTGCCGGTCGCGCCCTATCGGCCGCGGCTCTCCTTCGCGCGGAGCTACCGCGTCGAGCCCGACCCGGCGCGGGCGTGGGCGCGCGCGGCGTCCGGGGAGGTGGACCTCGCGCGCGAAGTCGTCCTCGACCGCGAGCCTTCTCCGCGTCCTCCCGCGGGCGCTCGCGCTCCCATACTCGTCGCCCGTCTGGCCGAGGACCTCCCCGAGCGCGTGGTCGCGGAGGTCGCGACGAATTCGGCCGGGCTGCTCGTCGTCACGGACCTCTTTTACCCGGGGTGGATCGCGGAGGAGGATGGCCGCCGACTCGAGATTCTCCGCGCGGACGGCTTCTTCCGCGCGGTGGCGCTCCCGGCCGGATCGCATCGCGTGACCTTCCGGTATCGGCCTCGCTCGGCGCTCGCCGGAGCCGCGTTGACCGCCCTGGCGCTCCTGACCATTCTCGTCCTCGCCTACCAGGGGGAGCCGGTCCGGGTCGGACGAAGGCGATGACGCCGTTCGAGTGGTACGTCGTCGCCGCGGTTTTCGCCTTCGGCCTCGTCGTCGGCAGTTTTCTGAACGTCGTGGTCCACCGGCTCCCGCGCGGGGAGTCCCTGGCGTTCCCGGGCTCGCACTGCACCGCCTGCGGCGCGCCGATCCGGGCGTACGACAACATCCCCGTCCTCTCGTGGCTCGTACTGAAGGGGCGGTGCCGCGTCTGCCGGGCGCCGATCTCCGTGCGCTATCCCGCGATCGAGCTCGCGAACGCGATCCTCTGGGTCGCCGTCGCCCTTCGCGCGCGCGGATGGTCGGACTTCGCGTCGGGAGCGTTCCTCTGTTCGGCGTGCCTCGCACTTCTCGTCATCGACGCCGAGTTCCGGATTCTCCCGGACCGGATCACGCTGACCGGGATCGTCGTCGGAATCGCGCTCTCGTTCTCTTCGAACATGCGGACGCCGCTTTCGGCGATCGGCGGAGCGGCGCTCGGAGCGGGCGGGCTGTATCTGCTCGCGTTTCTCTGGGAGAAGCTCCGAAAGGTCGAGGCGATGGGATTGGGTGACGTCAAGATGCTCGGAATGATCGGAGCGCTGCTCGGCTCCTGGGGCGTCGTCGTGACGGTGCTGCTCGCGTCGCTCGCGGGAAGTCTCGTCGGCCTCGTCCTGGTGGTCGCGAGACGGGGATCTCTGCAGACCGCCCTGCCCTTCGGAGTGTTCCTGGCTCTCGGCGCGATCGTGGCTTTCTTCTGGGGGCCCGCACTCGTCGAGCTGTACCGTTCCGCGTCGCATTAGAGACCACCGACGTGTCGAGGCAGCAGTGGCGAGTCCCGGCGTTCGGCGTGCTCGCGGGTCTCGGGCTTGCGGCCCGGCTCGTCATGGCGTGGGGCGTCGGGACGGGTGTCGAGATCCCGTACTACGCGGAAGTGGCGCGCGCGTTCAACCACGGGGAGGGGCTCTACGGGACGCCGCTCAACAATTACGCGCCGATCTGGGCCGGGGTGATCGTGCTCGCCGATCGAACGTCGCGCGCGACGGGAATCCCTTTCGAAGCCCTGATTCGGACCCTGCTCGCCGGCGTCGACCTTCTTTCGGCGGTCGTGCTCTGGAGGCTCGCGGCCCGGCGGGGAGAAGATCCGTTGAAGGTCGCCGCCCTCTTTCTCGCAAATCCGGTCTCCATCTGGGTAACGGGTTTCCAGGGTCAGTTCGACGGCGCGAGCCTGCTCTTCCTCCTGATGGCGATTCTCGCGACGTCGCGCGGGACTGGCCGGGCGTCGGCATGGCCGACGACTTTCCTCGCGCTCTCGATCGCGACGAAGCAGATCACGGCGCTCCATCCGATCCTCTGGTTCGAGCGGGTCCGCAGGCGCTGGATCCTCCTGCTCCCGTATGCGCTGAGCGCGGCCCTGTTCCTCCCGTTCCTCGGTGAATGGCGGGCGATTCGCGACCACGTGCTCTTCTACCGGGGGGTTCCGAGGTCCTACGGCCTGTCGGAGCTCATCCTGTACGACGAGCGTTTCGGGATGCCGGTGTCGCTCCTCTGCCTCGTCGCCGGCCTGGCCTCCGCGTGGCGACTGCGGCGGGAGCCGGATCTCGTGCGGGCGTGCCTCGTCCTTTTTCTCGTGCTGCTCTTCTTTGCGCCGGGATTCGGGACTCAATACGTCGTCTGGCCGCTCACGGTCGGGGTTCTCGTGGGAGGGATGGGTTACTTTGTTTGCACGGCGGCGACCATGGCGTGGACCCTCGGCTCCCACTTCGGAATCCCCGGCAGTGGCCAGTTCATGGGCCACCTCGTGTGGTTGTCCATCGCGTTCTGGCTCTTTCGCGAGGTTCGGACGCTCAAACGGTCGCCCGTGCCGCTCGTCGCACCGGAGACCGCGTGAGCACCGTCCCGCAGACGTTCCGGCGCGAGTCGCGCCTCTTTCTCTGGGTCGCGCTGCTGCTCGTGCTGTTCCTGAACCTCCTGACGCTTCTCTTCTTCCGCCGCGCCGTCGACTGGGCGAACCAGTCGATCGAGCGCCGGGCGGCCGAGATCCTCCGGCGCCTTCCGCTCTCCGCGGCGCCGTCGGACGACGAGGCGAACGTCGCGTTCGGAAGAACGGCTCTGGAGCCCGACGTGCTCTACGTCGCCGCGTACGACCGCGCGGGGCGCCGCGTGCGCACGTTCGGACCGCAGATGGATGCACCCGAGGGCCTTCCCATCCCGGCACCGCCGCCGGGGCGGATCGCACTCACGTGGCGGAAGAACCCCACGCTCCTGCTCGCCACTGCGGGCACGCCGCGGGGCGCCGTATCGATCGGGCTCGATCCCGGCTCCGGCGCCGCCCTCCGTTCGCTCGCCGCCGCTCTGACTCTCATCGTGCCGATCGCCGGCGCGGTACTGGTCGTGCTCGCCGGTTTCTACCTGCGTTCCCTGCTGTCGCCGTACGACCGCCTTCTCGCCGCCGCGGGAAGCGCTCCGGGCGGGACCTCTCCGCCCGGATCGGCCGAGTCCGCGGACGAGCGCGAGTTCCTGATCAGCCGGTTCGAGGGGACGATCGCGGCGCTGCGTGAAAAGGAGCGCGAGCTCCAGGCGCGCGCCGACGACCTCGAGAGGGCGGCGCGGCTGCTCTCGCGAAACCTGCCGACGGGTCTCCTCTCGACCGACGCGGACGGAACGATCGTGGAGTTGAACGAGGCGGGGCGCGAGATCCTGCACGCAGCCGGTGACCTCCGCGGCCGGCATTACGAGGAGGCGTTGTCGGCGATACCCGAGTTCCGCGCGGTCCTGGCGGACGTGCTGCGGGATCGCAACCCCGTCGGACGCCGCGAGATCCGATGGACGGCCGACGGGGAGTCGCGCTCGTTCGGCGTCACGGTCACGCCCGCGGAAGGCGCCGACGGCCGGTTTCTCGGCGTGCTCGCGCTCTTCACGGACCTGACCGAGATGCGCCGTCTCGAGGCGCGCATCGCGCTGACGCGGCACCTGTCGGACCTCGGGCAGGTCTCTGCGGGAGCCGCTCACGAGTTTCGCAACGCGGCCGCGGCGATCGACGGCTTCGCGGATCTCGCGCTGCGCTCGCCCGAACGCGCCTCCGAGCACCTCCGGGCGATCCGGCGGGAAGCGCAGGAAATGAGCCGGGTGACGAGCGACTTTCTCCTCTTCGCGAGGCCGGAGGCGTTCGCGCCCGAGCCGGTCGATCTGACCGGGGTCGCCGCCGCGGCCGTCGCGGAAACCGAGGACGCGTTTCCCGGGCTCGGCGTCGAGCTCGACGGCTCGTTTCCCGTCGTATCCGGCTCCGAAGTCCTGCTGCGCCGCGCGCTCGTCAACCTGCTGCGAAACGCCGTGGAAGCGACCCCTGCGGAACTCCGAAACGACCCGTCGGCAATCCGCCTCCAGGGAGGAGTCGAGGACGGGGAAGTCTTCCTCTCCGTCGCCGACCGCGGGAAGGGCGTGGACGTCTCTCTCCGGGAAGAGATCTTTCTCCCGTTCTACTCGACCAAACCGCGGGGCTCCGGGTTCGGTCTCGCGATCGTCGCGCGGATCGCCGAACTCCACGGCGGAACCGTCGAGGTCGGTCCGCGTCCGGGTGGCGGAGCGCTCTTTACGTTGAGGATCCCGGAGCCGAACCGCCGGGAGGGGGCTGCCCCATCTCTTTCGCGAGAGTCGCGAGGTTAGTCCGGCAGGTCTCCCGGTCGAACGCGCGCTCGAGGGCCATCTCGCTCGTGATCGAGCCGTTGCGGACGAGCTCCAGCAGGGACTGATCCATCGAGATCATGCCGCGGGAGCGGCCGGTCGCGATCTGATTGTTGATCTGAGCCGTCTTCCCTTCGCGGATCGCGTTCGAAAGCGCGCTCGATCCGATCAGTATCTCGAAGGCGGGAATGCGACCCCCCGCCTTTTTCTTCAGGAGCTGCTGGGCGACGACGGCACGCAGCGATTCGGCGAGCACGATCCGGATCTGCTCCTGTTCGCTGACGGGAAAGGCGTCGATGATCCGGTCCACCGCCTTCGCCGCGGAGTTCGTGTGGAGCGTCGCGAAGACGAGGAGACCCGTTTCGGCGGCCGTGAGCGCCATCCGCATCGTTTCGAGGTCACGCATCTCGCCGACGAGAAGACAGTCCGGATCCTCGCGGATCGCCGCCTTGACGCCTTCGGCGAAGGTCGCGACGTCGGGTCCGATCTCGCGCTGGGTGAAGATCGAGCGATCGTTGGCGTGCACGAACTCGATCGGATCCTCGATCGTGACGACGTGCCGCGAATAACGGCGGTTGACGCGGTCGAGAATCGCGGCGAGAGTCGTCGACTTTCCGCTGCCCGTCGGCCCCGTCACGAGGATGAGGCCGCGGGCCGCGGACGCGAGATCCGCGGCGGCGAGCGGAAGATCGAGCTCTTCGGCGGTCGGGACGCGGGCGGGAATCAGCCGGAAAACCGCGGCCGAGCCGCGTTCCTGCCGGAAGAGGTTGACCCGGAAGCGGGCTTCCGAACCCATCTGGTAGGCGAAGTCGACGTCGGAGGTCTCCCCGAACTGAGTCCAGATGCGCGGCGGGGCGATCGGGCCGACGAGGTTGTAGAAGTCCCCCTCGGTCAGGGCGCGGTAGCGGACCCGCTCGAGGTCGCCGTCGATCCGGATGATCGGCGGCGAGCCGACCGAGAGGTGCAGGTCGGAGCCGTTCCTCTTCGGCAGGACCGAGAGAAACCGGTCGATCCGGTTCGTTCCGACCGAAACGATGTCGACTTCACCGACCTGGAAAACCTTCTCGGCCGAACGGGGCGCATAGGGCACCGGGTCGCTCACGCCGCACTCCCTTCCTCGAGGAAAGGCTCGAAGGTTTCCTTGCGCTGCGCCCGGTCGTAGGCGACGCGCGGGTCCACGGTTCCGTCCTGCACGAGGCGCAGGAGGGAATTGTCCATGAGCATCATTCCGAGGGCGGCGCCGGTCTGCATCGCGTTCGGAATCTGAAACGTCTTCGCCTCGCGGATCAAGCCGGCGACCGCCTGGGTGTTGCGGAGCACCTCCCAGGCCGCGACGCGTCCGCTGCCGTCTCGCCGGGGGAGGAGCATCTGTGAGATCACGGCCTTGAGCGATTCGGAGACCATCTGGCGAATCTGTCCCTGCTGTTCCGCCGGGAACGCGTTGATGATCCGGTCGACGGTCGAGGCGGCCGTCGTCGTGTGGAGTGTCGCCAGGACGAGATGACCCGTCTCGGCCGCCGTGATCGCGAGCGAGATCGTTTCGAGGTCGCGCATCTCGCCGACGAGGATCACATCGGGGTCTTCGCGCAGCGACTGTCGGAGCGCCTTCGCGAAAGAGCGCGAGTGCATGGGGACCTCACGCTGATTGATGAGCGAGTCCTTGTTGCCGTGCACGTACTCGATCGGGTCCTCGATCGTCAGGATGTGGCAGCGCTCGGTGGAGTTGATCCGATCCACGAAGGCCGCGAGCGTCGTCGTCTTTCCACAGCCGGCGGGTCCGGTCACGAGAATCAGGCCCTGCGAGTACGTCGTGAGCTCCCAGAGATTCTCGGGCAGCCCGACGTCGGCCAGGTTGGGGACGTCGAACGGCACCAGCCGGAAGACCGCGCTCATCCCCTTGCGCTGGAGGAAAACGTTCGTGCGAAATCGTCCGAGCGACACGTCCTTGTGACAGAAGTCGAGTTGCTGATGCTCCTCGAATGCCTGCGCGCGGTCCGGCGAGAGGATCGGGAGTACCAGGGACTCGAGCTCTTCGGCCGTCGGGGCGGGCATGGGAAGCGGCTGGAGCTGGCCGTTCACCCGCACGTGCGGGATCGTCCCGGTCGAAAGGTGAAGATCCGACGCACCGATGGCGCGGGCATGGCGGAGCAGGTCCGGGAGCGTCGGCTGCGGTGAGGCCTCGAAGTCGTGCGGCAGGAACTGCCGGCTGCCGACGCCCTCCACCGAACTCTCCCCGGCGAGCGTCTCGATCAGGCGAGAGGCCTTGTCCCGGACGAGGGGATCCGGGTCGGCCTTCACGATTCCGGCGAGGAGGCCCGGGACGCGGCGGTCGACGATGCGGGCGAACGCGTCCAAGATTTCGAGCCGCAGGTCTTTCGTACCCCGCTTGTAGGCCTCGAGCAGCGCCGGAAGAGCCCGGGGCGTCCCCCAGGTCCCGAGCGCCGCCGCGGCCGAGAGGTTCGACTCCGGGTCGGCCAGCATCGTCAGGAGCGGCTCGAACCCCTTCTCGTCACGAAGCTCTCCGAGAGCATGGGCGGCGCGATCGCGAAGCCACCAGTCGTCGCCCTGGAGATAACGGATGCAGTGCGGCACGACGTCGGGCGTCCGGATCGTCACCGCCACGGCGGACGCGAGCGCCGCGATCCGGTCGTCCGGATCCTGGTCGTGCCCCAGAAACGCCGGGATGTACTGGGGGCCGAGCTCCCGCAGCCCTTCGAGCGCCCGGTCGCGCTTCGGTCCGTACGTGTCCTGGAAGGAGTGAAGGAAAGCCTCGGCCACGCGGGTGGGATCCTGAGTTTTCAGGATCCTCGAAGCGAGCTGCCTCACCCGGGGATTCGAGTCGGAGAGGAGCGGGACCAGTTCCTCGTTCCACCGGACGTCCGCGCGGGCGAGCAGCGGCGTGAGGACACCGATCGCCGTTTCCTGGATCCGGGTCGAGTCCAGCCGGCAATGCCGCAGCAGCGGCCCGATCGAGGCCTCGTCCGGAAACTTGGCCAGGAGCTGGACGGAGCGAAAACGGAGATTCTCGTCTTCGTCCTCGAGGCCCTTCAGCGCGAACGGCACGACGCGGGGTGAGGGGGTCGCCTCGACGATCGTGAACGCCTTCCTCCGGACCGCCGGGGACGGCGAGTTCAGGGCCTCGGTGATCAGGGGAAGATTCCGCTCGGACGGATTCCGACGCAGCCAATCGAGCGCCACGTGCACGACGGCGGAGTCGGTATGCCGGAGGAGGTCCGGCAGCCGGTCGGCGAACTTCGGACCGACGTAAGCCGCAAGCGCTTCGATCGCGAGCCGCCGCAGACCGTCGTTGCGGGAGACGAAGAACGGGTGCAGCGAGTGCAGGACGTCTTCGTAGGGAAACCGGCCAAGCAGGTTCTGCCCGCACTGGCGCAACGCGGGGTCCGTGTCCACCACGAGCCAGGAGACGTCCTGCGCGTCGAGGTTACGAATGGCCGCGATCTGCTTGAGCAGCGCATCCCGCTCCTCGTCGGTCTTCCAGGAACTGGCTCGTGCCTGATCGAGCAGGACGCGAGCATCCGCCGCAGGCTTATGGCGTCTCTTTGGCCACATGGATTGTCCTGGAAAGTGTAACCGAGCCCGCGGGTCGGCCGCGACAATCCTGGTTGTGGAAGCGATCGATCCACGGGGCTCCTGCCGACGCAGCCGTCCCGAAACGAGCGGGATCTCACTCGTCGAGCTGGTGATTTGCGTCCTGCTTCTGGGGGTCGGTCTGGTATCGGTGGCCCCTCTCTTTCTCCACAGCCGAAGAGCGAACGACGCGGCCAGCAGATACACGAGGGTCAACGTTCTCCTTCGGCAACGCCTGGAGCAGTTGATGAGTTTCCCGTTCGACGATCCGAGACTCGCGGTGGGAGCCCACGCGGACGATCCACCACCCTGGCTTCCCGAACCGGCAACTGGAGAGTACCCTTCCAACGTCGCGAATCCATTCCGCAGGAAGTATCGGGTAGAGCAGTTCGCGATTCCCTCGAGCGCGACCGTGTCGCGGGGCTCGCTCTTCATCCCCCGCCGGATACGCGAGGCGGGCGTGCGCTTCGACTACAAGCGGATCGACGTGACGGTCGAGACGTCGCCCCTCCGGCCGGGGCTCGGACTTGTCGCGGCACGGGTCAGCGCCATTCGTTGCAACCCCTTTCCGGAGAGATTCCTCTCCGAGATCGACTCCGATCCGTAAGCCGGTGGGGCCAGGAAAAGTCTTCTGCGCGGTCGCACGGTCGGGCATGGGAGGCGGCGGCTTCGCCCTCCTCGAAGTCGTCGTGGCGGCGCTCGTGGGCGGCCTGCTCCTGGTGGGCTTTCTCTCCTTCCTCGATTCCGGCGCCCGTCTCAACAAGGAGGAGATCGGCGTCGCGGACGCGCAGGCGAGTGTCCGGTACGGCCTCGCCCAGGTCGTCCGGGCCGTCCGGATGGCCGGAGCGGGCGGTCTGTTCGTCACGCAGGCGGTGCTCACCCGACCGGATCCCGATCTGGGGGGCGTGAACGCTCCGCCGGACGACGACTACGACAACGTGATGGGCGGGACGGTTCTCGATCTTTCCGGAAGGTCCCTTCCGGTGCGGCCCGGAACCGACGTGCTCGAGATTCGCGGAGTGATCTTCTCGCCGCTGCTCGGGTTCGACGATCAAAGCGGGTGTGGCTCGTGCACCGGCATCGCGGACCTGATGGCCCGTGCCGCGACCTCTTACGGACACGTCAACGACGACCCCACGAATCGTCCGCAGTTCTCGGAGATCGATTCCTACACTCAAGGTGCGTCCGATGGAAATCCGATGCTCGTGCTGGTCGCGGGCGGCGACGATCTGCACGCCGGCTGCTCGGATCCGACCGCGAAGACGAGCCATACCCCCCAGCCGACCTACACGGTCGGGAGACTCGCGGCGCCGACCTCGCTTTCGGCCGCGGGAACTTTCGGTCGACTCGACTTCGAGAGTCCTCTCGCGCGGGCGTTCACGACCGAGAATCCCCGCGATCCTGCGGCTCCGGAGCCATCGCGGGCACTGACGGCGGTCCGGCGCGCCGGCGTGCTCGACGACGTTCTCTATTTCATCGACGATTCGGATCCCTGGCATCCCGCACTCGCACGCGGCCTTCGAAGGGGCGGCCGGTTCGACGTCGTCGCCGTGGCGGATGACGTGGAGGACCTTCAGGTCGCTTACGCCGTGGACGGCCTCTACGGGCTGGACGGCGTTCCTCCCGATGGAAGGCTGGAACGGCTGCTGGCGCCGACGTTGCGCGATCCCGATCCGGACACGTCGACCATATCGGGTGGCGACGAGTGGGCCCCCAACATCGAGGAGGAGCGAGCGTTCGAACCGACGGACTTCCAGTCTGCCGAACCTCCTCCGCCGGGATTCCCGCACGTCGGAGCTGCCTCCGACGCGCACTGCCCGCTGCTTCGAGCAATCATGATTTCCCTCGTCGCGAAATCCCCCGATCCCGATCCGGTCTATCGGGGCGCCGACTCCTTCGGGGTGCGGACGATGAACTCTCCTCGAGAGGCGCGGATCTATCCATCCGATTCGGCGCGATTCAGGCGACGGAGCCTGACGGCCGTCGTCAACTTCCGCAACTGGTCCGGAGGCCTGTGAGACCGGGGTCTCCGATCGGACGCGCGAACGGGCAGGCTTCGCTCTTGACCGCGATTCTCATGCTCGCCGTCCTGACAGTCGTCGGGATCGCGCTCGAGTTCACGACGGGCGCGCATCGGGCGGGTGCTGCGACCGAATGGGCGCTCAGCCGCGCGTACTATGCGGCCGACGCCGGAATCCGATGGGCCACCGTCGAGTTGCGCGATCCGGCGGCTTTTCTTTCGCGCCCGGAGTTCCAGGATCCGTCGAATCCGTTCGGCGCTGTTGCCGTCCCGCTGCCGTCGCACGACCACGGAAGCGGGGGGCTTTTCTCGGGGGATCCGCAGGAGGAAGGCATCCGGCTGACGGTTCAGAAGCCGGGCCTGCTCGGCCGGCGGCCGTGCGTGACCGACGCCGGAGAAAGCGGTCTCTTCTTCTACCTCTTCGAGGTGCGGGCGCGGGCAGCCGGGATCGCCCCAGCTCCCGGATACGCCGCCGAACTCGTTGCCGACGTCGAAGTCGGGCCGCTCTCCGCGGACTTTCCGGGCGCGGTCCCGCCGGGCGCGGAAGTCCCTTCTGCCTCGCAAGATATAATTGGCACTCGATCATTCGAAAGCAAGGAGGCTTCGTGCGAGCCGGCGCGAGCTTTTCGGTCGGTCAGCATGAACTGGAGAGAACGATGACAAACGTGGCGCGGCTCGCGGCCGGGTTCGCTTTTCTTTTCGCGGCGTCGAACGCGCTGCCGGAAGTGGTCGTCCTCCGTGGCGGGGTGGTCATCAATCTGAAGAAGCCGCTCGAGCGGCGCGGTGAGACGGTTCTCCTGACGCGGACCGACGGCACGCTGCTCTCGGTGCCGCTCTCCGAGATCGACCGTCCGGCGACCGCGGCCGCGCGCTCCGCCGCGGCCAGCACGCCGCCGCCCGCGCCGACTCCGGCACCGGCGGCAACTCTGGCGGGCGCGGCGCGCGCGGCGAAAGAGATCCCGAAGGCGCGCATCCGGATCACCGACGCCGATGTGTCGCACGGGGAAGCGGCGGCCGCGGAAGCCCAGGCGGCCACCGGGGAAGCGGAGAAGGAAGCCGCCTCCTCGGCCGGCGCGGGTCGCGTCGAGGTCGCGGAATACACCCAGGAGAAGTCGGGCGATGCCCTTGTGGTCCGCGGAACGCTGAAGAATCCGGGCGCGACTCAGGCGCTGAACGTGCGGATGTCCGTGACCGCGATGGATGCGAAGGGCCAGACGATCGCGTCGGGTGAAGCCGGAGTGTCGAACGGCGTCATCGAGCCGTCACGGACCGTCGCATTCACCGTGACGATCCCGGTGGGCAACCGGAACGTCACGGCGCTCCGGTTCTCGCCGCGCTGGGTCTCGCCGTCGCTTCCGGCTCCGGCGTCGGGATCGTCCTCCGAGGGGGAATCGGGCGCGAAAGCCGCGCCGGCCACGGCCGGGTCGGGAGCTGCTGCTGCGGCTCCGGAGGCTTCCCCGAAGCCGAACGCGCCTCCGCCACCCGCTCCGACGCCGTACGGTCGCGGCAATCTCTACGCCGCGCCGCCGGCCAACGCCCCTTCTCAGGCGCCTGCCGACGGAAAGACCGGGTACCTGCCGGGTGCATCCCACCCCGGGAATCAGCCGAAGCCGCCCAATTGAGCCGGGAATCGGTAGTCGAAAATCGGTAATCGGGGGATCCGTCTCTCCATCGATTCCCCATTTCCGATTTCCGATTTACGCTGTTCGCGATGCCGCGAATCCTGATCGTCGAGGACAAGGACTCTCTGCGTGCGATGCTCGAGGAGATGCTTCGCGCGGAGGGACTCGAAGTCCGCGGCCTGGGATCGGGCTCGCAGGCCGTCGAGACGCTTCGCTCGGGCGAGCCGGTCGACCTCGTCCTCACCGACTGGCGGCTCCCGGGGGCAGATGGCCTCGCAGTCCTCGACGCGGCCCAGGCGCTGGATCCGACGCTTCCCGTCATCGTGATGACGGCCTTCGGGTCGATCGAGACGGCGGTGGACGCGATGAAACGGGGCGCGGAGGATTTCATCACCAAGCCGGTCGATCCGGATCTTCTTCGGCTGCTCGTCAAGCGTGCGCTCGAGCGCCGCACGCGCGAGCGCGAGTCTCTTCTTTTCGAGGACACCCACACGAGGGCGATGCCCGCGATCATCGGCGAGTCGCCGGCCATCCGCACCGTGCAGGCCGAGGCGCAGCGTGTCGCGGCGACCGACGCGACCGTGCTCCTCGAGGGCGAGAGTGGAACGGGCAAGGAGCTCTTCGCGCGCGCGATCCACGAGCTGTCGCCGCGCAGGAGCCGGCCGTTCGTCGCGATCAACTGCGCCGCGATTCCCGAGACTCTCCTCGAGAGCGAGCTCTTCGGCCACGAGCGCGGCGCCTTCACCGGGGCGCTCGCCCGCCGGCTCGGCAAGTTCGAGCTCGCGGAGGGCGGGACGGTTTTCTTGGACGAGATCGGCGAGCTCTCTCCGGTGACGCAGGGCAAGCTCCTCCGGGTCCTTCAGGAGAGGTCGTTCCACCGGGTCGGTGGGACGATCCCGATCCAGGTCGACGTAAGAATCGTCGCCGCGTCGAACCGGCCGCTCGACCGGATGGTTTCCCAGGGCCTCTTCCGCGAGGACCTCTACTACCGTGTCCGCGTCTTTCCGATCCTGATCCCGCCCCTGCGCGACCGGCCGGAGGACATCGATCCGCTCGTGGACTGGTACATCGGCCATCTTTCTCAGGAGCTCGGGAAGAAGGGGATCCGGATCGCGCCGGCCGCGCGAGAACGGTTACGCGCCTACGGATGGCCGGGAAACGTGCGCGAGCTCAAGAACTGCCTCGAGCGGGCGATCATCCTCGCCGACGGAGGAGTGATCGAGGAAAAGTCCCTTCGTCTCACTCCGGAAGTGCCGGAAGCGCCGGCCGAGCACCGCACCGAAAACATCGAAGAGGTGCGGGAGCGCGGCGCGCGGACTGCCGAGCGGCTGTGGCTCGCGCGCGCGCTCGAACGGGCAAAAGGAGATCGGACGGCGGCGGCGTCGGAACTGGGCCTGACACGGAGGAGGTTCGAGGCGAAGTTGAGGGAGTACTCGCTCGACGAGTCCTAGGGACGGAAAACGGAAAACGGAAAACGGATGAGAAACGGGTAGAGGCCCGGTTTCCGATTACCGATTCCCGATTTCCGATTCCCGATTCCTCACGAGCGCCTGGAGCGCCCGGATGAGGATGCCGTCCTCTTCCGGAAGGACCGACCTCAGGTCGAGGAGGAACTTCCCGGCTTCCATCCGTCCCACCACGGGCGGCG
>DASUAD010000218.1:0-3377 GCA_035763965.1 Thermoanaerobaculia bacterium
GCTCGACCGAACCGACGTCGACATCGTCCTCATGGACGTCATGATGCCGGACATGGACGGCTACGACACGATGCGTGAGATCCGGAAGAACGAGCGGTTCCGCGGGCTTCCGATCATCGCGGTGACGGCAAAAGCGATGAAAGGCGACCGTGAGAAGACGCTGCAGGCCGGTGCGTGGGACTACCTCGCCAAGCCGGTCGATACGGAGCAGATGCTCTCGGTCCTGCGGTCGTGGCTGCACCGTTGATGGGAAACCGGGGACAGACCACGGTTTTCGGTTGCGCCGAAGCGCAAGTCACGCCTGGGTGAAAACCGTGGTCTGTCCCCAAGAAAAGGTCAACATCCTCGCGGTCGACGACAGCGCGGAGAAGCTGCTCGCGCTCTCGGCCCTCCTGACGGAGCTCGATCAGAACGTGGTGACCGCGCGGTCGGGCCGCGAGGCGCTCCGGCACCTTCTCCGCCAGGAGTTCGCGGTCGTCCTCCTCGACGTGAACATGCCGGGGATGGACGGTTTCGAGACGGCAGCCCTGATCCGCCAGAGGAAGAGCTCCGAGCACACGCCGATCATCTTCATCACGGCATACGGCGACGAGACCCACGCGAACCGCGGCTACTCGCTCGGCGCCGTGGATTACATCCTCGCTCCGGTCGAGCCCGAGGTCCTCCGAACGAAGGTCGGAGTCTTCGTGGAGCTCTTCCGGAAGACCGAGCAGGTGAAGCGGCAGGCGAAGTCGCTCGAGCAGAAGGCGCGGCAGCTCCAGCGCCTGACCGAGGCTTCGCTCGCAATCAACTCCGCGCTCTCCCCCGACCGGATGCTCCACGTCGTTGCGGACCTCGCCCGCGACATCCTCGGAGCGCACCAGGCGGTGGCACTCGCCGCCGCCGAACAGAAGTGGTCGGAGATCAAGACGGGCGTCTCACTCTCGTCCCGTTACGAAGTCGAGGGCGAGAGACCGGTTCTCCGGGACCGGGAAGCGATCGTGTCGCTGCTCTCCTGGTTGCGCCGTCCCGTGCGGCTCGCCCGCGGAGCCGGGTCGCGCAAGTCCGAGTGGCTCCAGTTCTTCGAGAGCGACCGGCCGGCGCAGCTCGGATGGCTGGCCGCACCGTTGACCGGCCGGGACGGGCGGAACATGGGTCTCCTTCACCTGCTCGAGAAGCTGGAGGGCGACTTCACGCCGGAGGACGAGGCTGTCCTGACCCAGCTCGCGCAGATGAGTTCGATCGCCATCGAGAACACCCTGAACGCGGAGGCGCGTGAAGCGAACCGCATCAAGGACGAGTTCCTGACGACGCTCTCGCACGAGCTGCGGACGCCTCTCACGGCGATCCTCGGATGGACGCGGGCGCTCCAGGCGGGCGCACCGGACCCCGCCCAGACGACGCGGGCGCTCGAGGTGATCGAGCGCAACGTCCTCGCGCAGACGAAGTTGATCGACGACCTGCTCGACGTCTCCCGCATCATCACGGGCAAGCTGCGCCTCTCGGTCCGATCGGCGAGGCTGTCGCCAATCATCGAGGCGGCGCTCGAGTCGATGCGTCCCGCGGCGGAAGCGCGGGAAATCGAGATCCGGTTCTCGAGGGACTTCGGCGAGGACTGTGACGAAGTCGTCGGCGATCCGGACCGCCTCCAGCAGATCGTCTGGAATCTCATCTCGAACGCGATCAAGTTCACGCCGCCGCGGGGACGTGTCGGAGTTCGCCTGTCGAAGAACGATTCGCAGTTCGAGATCGAGGTCAGCGACACCGGTCGGGGAATCCGCCCCGAGTTCCTTCCGTCCGTATTCGAGAGATTTCGGCAGGCGGACAGCACGACGACGCGCGCCCACGGCGGCCTCGGAATCGGTCTCGCGATCGTCCGGCACCTGGTCGAGCTTCACGGGGGATCGGTTTCCGCCGCGAGCGAGGGAGAGAACCGCGGCGCGACGTTCTCCGTCCGGCTTCCCGCAGTCGCGCTGGGCGTGACGGCGCTCGAGCGGGACCGCGTGCCGACCGCCGTCGCGGCGCCTTTGCCGGGCGAACGCGTCTCCGACCTGACCGGGTGCCGCGTGCTGCTCGTCGAGGACGAGCCGGACGGCCGGGAGCTTCTCGCTCTCTCGCTTCAGAGTGCCGGGGCGGACGTCGTCGCCGTCGGCAGCGCCGCGGAAGCCTTCGAGGCGATCGGCGCGGCACCGCCGGACGTCCTCGTGAGCGACATCGCGATGGCCGGCGAAGACGGTTACTCGCTCGTCCGGCGCCTGCGGTTGCTTCCGCCGGAACAGGGCGGCCGCGTCCCCGCCATCGCGGTCTCCGCCTATGCGCGTGAGGAAGATCGGTTGCGGGCCGTTGCAGCCGGGTTCCAGCAGCACGTCGCCAAACCCCTCGACCCCGCGGACCTCGTCACGCTCGTCGCCCGACTCGCACGCCGCGACTCCGCGCCGGCCCCGCAGGCGGAACGGCCCGCGCCGTCGTCGAGCCCCTCCCTCGAGGGCACCTCCGGTCTGACGCGGGTTCTCGTCATCGAGGACGACGGCGACTCGCGGGAAGGGCTCCGAAATCTCCTCCAGGTCTGGGGACACGATGTCGATGTCGCCGAGGACGGCGCCCGCGGAATCGAGAAGGCGGTCGAGCGCCGTCCGAATGTCGCGTTGATCGACATCGGTCTTCCGGGTATGGATGGATACGCGGTCGCGTCCCGATTGCGCGAGCTGCTCGGCAGGGAGGAGATCTTCCTGATCGCGGTCACCGGATACTCGCAGGCTGAGGACCGCCGCCGCGCCACGGAGTCCGGTTTCGACGCGTACCTCTCGAAGCCGATCAACTACTCCCGTCTCTCTTCGCTGCTCGCCCGGGAAAACCTGCGAAAGGTGACGGCGGCGGAGCGTTCGGTTCAGCCGAACACGAGCGGATAGAGGAGCGTCACCGCCGCCACCACGACGGCGATCGCGATCAGGTCGAGCAGGATTCCCGCCCGGGCCATCTGCCGGGCGCTCACCTGCCCGGACCCGAATACGATCGCGTTGGGCGGCGTCGCGACCGGCAGCGCGAAGCCGGAGGACGCGGCGAGCGCGCCGACGAGCATGAGCGCGAGCGGCGGCTGCCCGACCGCGGGCGCGAGGGAGGCGGCGATCGGCATCGCCATGGCGGCCACCGCCGTGTTCGAGGCGAGCTCGGAGAGGAGGAGAACGAGCGCCGCCAGACCGGCGTAGACGACGACCGGCGGCTCTCCGGAGAGCCCACCCATGTGGCTCCCCAGCCAGCGCGCGAGACCGCTCGACTCCATCGCGGCGGCGAGCGAGAGTCCCCCTCCGAAGAGAAGGAGGACTTCCCACGGGATTTCCTTCGCCTCCCGCCACGTGAGGAGCGGTCGTCCCGACGGTCGGGGCGACCCGTCCGGCACG
>DASUAD010000219.1:0-7051 GCA_035763965.1 Thermoanaerobaculia bacterium
CGAGGAGCATCGGGGGCGACCCAGTGTCGCAGCGCGGCGAGGTCGGTCTCCCAGCATCGCGAGACGATCGCCACGTACCGGTCGCGGCCCGGCGGAAGAGCCCCGGCAGGGAGCTCGTAGTTCCGCGTGGTGCAAACGGCCCTCACTCCCGCCGGATAGCGGTCGGCCCGGGCGTACTCTGCGCGGTCGTCGCCGACGGTGACGTCATAGCCAAGATCGCGACCCAACCGAGCAAGCGCTCTGCCAACGTGTCCGCCCCCGAGGATGACGAGCGACGGCGCCGCCTTCAGGAGCTCGATCGACACGCGCGCCGAGCCCCCGCAGATCATGTTGGTGGGCTCGCGAAGCTCGGAGGACTCGATCTCGCGCTCGAAGAAGTCGTACCACTTGAGCAGCCGCGCGGGGCCCTCTTCGCGGAAGAGCACCGCGGAGTCGGCGACGACGAGCGCCTCGAAAGGCCCGCCCCCGATCGTGCCCTGGAAACTGCCATCCTCGAAGATGAGAAAGCGCCGGCCGATTCTCGAAGGTCCCGAGCCCCTCGTCTCGACGACCGTGGCGAGGGCGAGGCGTCCGCGCGATTCCAGCTCGTGAGTCAGCTCGCGGAAAAACGCTTCGTCGGAGCTCATGACGCCTCAATTGTAGCGGCGGGAGCGCGGCCGGCCGATCGGTTACGATTCGGCGCGATGCAACCCGTGAGAGTGGCGGTTTTCCCGGCCGCAGGCCTGGGCACCCGGTTCCTGCCCGCCACGAAGGCCCAGCCGAAGGAAATGTTGCCTCTGGTGGATCGCCCCCTGATCCAGTACGTCGTCGAGGAGGCCCGCGACGCCGGGATCCAGCGCATCGTGATCGTGACCGGGCGAGGCAAGAACGCGATCGAGGACCACTTCGATACCTCTTTCGAGCTGGAAAAGATGCTCGAGGAGCGCGGCAAGGAGAGCCTGCTGGCGATCGTCCGGGAGATCTCCGACATGATTCCGATCTCCTACGTCCGCCAGAAGACGGCGCTCGGCCTCGGTCACGCGATCCTCCAGGCGAAGGATCTCGTTGGGCGCGAGCCGTTCGCGGTCATGCTCGGCGACGACATCGTGGACTCCAGCGAGCCGTGCATCGGACAGATGATGCGACTCTACGAGGAGCGCGGGAACCCGGTGATCGCCATCCAGGAGGTCGCGCGCGACGAGACGCGTCAGTACGGCATCGTCGCCGGCGACCGGGACGGCGAACGCGTGGTCCGGATTACCGGGATGGTCGAGAAGCCGGCGCCGGAAGAGGCGCCGTCGAATCTCGCGATCATCGGCCGGTATCTCCTCCCCCCCGAGATCTTCGACATCCTCGAGGAGACGCGCTCCGACGTCGGCGGCGAGATCCAGCTGACGTCGGGGCTCGCGACACTCCTCCGGCGCCGCCCGATCGACGGTTACCTGTTCGAGGGGAAGCGTTACGACGCGGGGGACAAGCTCGGGTTCCTGAAGGCGACCGTCGAGTTCGCGTTGAAGAGGGGAGACCTGGGCGGATCGTTTCGGGAGTATCTGAAGAGCCTCGACCTCGGAGGGTAGGCGACTACTCCCTGGTCTTCGCTTTCTTCGGCTTCTCCGGCTCCTTCTTTTCGCTCTTCTCCCCCTTTTCGCCGCCGGATTCCTTCGACTCGGCGCTTGGAGGCTTCTTGCTCTCTTCCTTCTTCGCTCGCGCGTAGTCGGTGGTGTAGAAGCCGGACCCCTTGAACTGGATCGCGGGCGCGGAGAAGGCCTTCTTCAACCGGCCGCCGCAGTGCGGGCAGATCTTCAGCGGTCTCTCACCGATGCGTTGGATCGCTTCGGTCCGCCGCTTGCAGGCTCCACAGACGTACTCGTAGATCGGCACGGGAGGAAGCTACCAGCTCTCAGCCGTCGCCGAGAGACCCGCCCTCGGTCTTCCACTGCACCCTCTTGACGCCCGGTTTTTCCGTGACCCGGACGAGGTCGAGGCAGAAGAACGCGTAGAGCAGCCGGGCGTTCTCCGCCACGCTTCCGGGCCCCCTCTGACAGAGGAGTTGCACGGGAAGTCGCCCGTCGACCACCCCGCGCAGCGCGATCTCGTCGGGCGTGAAAAGGCCCGGAGTGAGAGGCGCCTCCGCCTGTTCGAGCACCGCGTGTCCGGACCCGAGGCGGTCGATGAATCGCCGCACGCTCGCCGCCCGGCGGATTCCTTCGACGATCACTTCCCGGATCGACAGGTCGATTCGGATCGTCTCGTCGGAGCGGCGCGCGCCGACTTCGAACACGACCTCGCCCGACTCCCAGTCGAATGCGCCCCACAGGATCTCGCGAACCTGCTCGGAGACCGCGGCGTCGAGTGTCGCCTGATCGAGGAGCTCGAGCCGCAGCAGGATCTGCCCGAGACGGATCCCGTCGCCCGCGAGGCGGGCCTCGGCGTCTTGGACGGCGTCGGCCGGAAGAGTGCCGTGGCGGATCAGATAGTTTCCGAGTCGGACGTCGCGCTCGTCGGTCGTCGCGAAGACGACGAGGCCGTTGTCGAGGTAAATACGCCGATGGGCGTCGTCCCGGCTGACCGACAGCGCTCCCGGGACCCGGTAGCGCTCGATCGTCGCGAGGATCTCCGGCAGCGGAGTGACCGCGAGGTCGCCGCGATACTCGAACTTCTTTGCCATCAGGGGGTCCATCCATGGTAACCGAACTGGGGACCGAACTACCCGGACCCGCGCCGCCAACTAGAATCCCCGCGGATGATTCCCGTCGAAGAGGCCTTCTCGATCCTGGATGGCGCGGTCGCACCGCTTCCGGCCGAGAAAACCCCGCTCGCGGACGCGTCCGGGCGCGTCCTCGCCTCCGACGTCATCTCGGACGTGGACTGGCCACCGTTCGACACCTCCGCGATGGACGGGTACGCGGTCCGCGCCGAGGACGCACGGGCGCCCGACGCCTCTCTGCGCGAACGGCCCGGGCTCGTCGCTGCAGGCGACGCTTCGCCTCCCCCGCTCGTCACCGGCGAAGCCGTCCGCGTCATGACGGGGTCGCCGCTTCCTTCGGGGACGGACGCGGTCGTACCGGTCGAGCAGGCGCGCCGCGTGGACGGAAGCGTCCGCTTCGATCACCCTCCCGACGCGGGCGCCCACCTGCGTCGCCGCGGCGAAAGCGTCACCCGCGGCACGATCCTGCTTCGCGAAGGAGATCGTCTCGGAGCAGCTGCCGTCGCGCTCGCGGCGCTCGCGGGAGCCGACCCCGTCACCGTCCGCCGAAGGCCCCGCGTCGCGATCGTTCCGACGGGAAACGAGCTCGTCTCCGCAAACGAGCCGCCGGACGGGGGAAAGATGCGCGACTCGAACGGACCGATGCTCGGCGCGTTGTGCCGCGTGCGCGGATGGCCGGTCGCGCGCCTCGGAAGGATTCCCGACGAGCCGGGCGCGGTCGCAAGGCTGTTCGAGGAATTCGAGGACGCCGAAGTTCTCGTCACGAGCGGAGGAGTCTCCGCGGGAGACCTCGATCTCCTGCCCCCTGCCGCCGAGCGGGCGGGCTGGGAGATCCTTTTCCACCGCGTTGCCATCCGCCCCGGAAAACCGATCGCGCTCGCGCGGCGAGGGGTTCGGCTCTGGTTCGGTCTTCCCGGAAATCCCGTGGCCGCGTCGGTCTGCTTCCACCTCTTCGTGAGGCGGGCGCTCGACCGGATGGAGGGCGCGGCCGCGGCCGGAGCGCCGCTCGTCGAAGCCCGGCTCGTGCGGGCTCTCGGTCCGCAGGGGCCGCGGGAGACCTACCGCGACGCCCGGCTCCTCGAGATCGACGGGGTCTGCCGGGTCGAGCCCGTTCCGACGGCGGGCAGCCACGACATCGCCGCGCACGCGCGCGCGAACGCTCTCATCCGCGTTCCGATCGGCGCGGGTCCGCTCGAGGAAGGTTCGGTCGTAACATGCGTGCTGCTCGACCGGTGAGGCGCGACCGCCGCGCGAAACCACCGGCGCGGCGGGCGCGGCGGACTCCGGAGCCCGTTGCGCTGCGCACGCTCGCCTCCGACGGCGTCCCGATCGCGTACACGCTCTGGCGGCGTCCGTCGCGCGAGCTCGTGATTCTCGCTCCCGGCTTCTGGCGCCGGCGGCACGCGCGAGAGAACCTCTACCTCGCGACTCACTTCTCGCGCCTCGGCTACGACGTCGCGGCGCTCGACTTCCGCGGCCACGGCGACAGCGGCGGAAAGTACGGGTTCGGAGCGACGGAAGCGCTCGACGTCGAGGCCGTCGTCAACGAACTCGTCGGCCCGGGCCGCCCGTACTCGAGATTCATCGTCATCGGCCTCTCGATGGGCGGCTCGATCGCCGCGGAGGCGCTCGCGCGGTATCCCGACCTTCCGTGCCGCGCGCTCGTGATGATCTCGTCGCCCGCGGACATCAAGGCCCTGACGCCCCGTCCCCTGTCGCGCGACGCGATCCGACAGCTCCGCCTGCGTCACGCGCTCCGGATGCCGAGGATCGCGATCCGGCACCTGCGCGGTCCCAAGCCGCGCGCGGCGGAGGCGGTGGAGAGGCTCACGATGCCGAAGCTGATCGTGACCGCCGAGAGCGACTGGCTGGTCGATCCCTCCCACGGCCGGAAGCTCGCCGAACGGGCGGCGCCGCCGGTGGATCACGTGCACCTCGAACTGCCCGGATCCCTGCACGCCGACGCGATGGTCAAGTACGTGCCGTTGCGCCTTTTGAGGATTCTCGATCGCTGGCTTGCGCGGAATGCGCCCCCGTAGGACGGGAAACGGAAGACGATTCAGAAAGGGCTTTTCGTCTCTCGTCTACCGTCTACCGTCTTCCGGCTCTTAATCGTTCCCTAAGAAACGCATCGCGCACACATCGTGCAAATAGAATCCCGTTGTGCCGGCGCGTCGTGTGGTCATCACGGGCCTCGGATGCCTGTCACCCAACGGGAACGGCAGAGAGGCATTCGCCGCGGGCGTCCGGGAGGGCGCCTCCGGCATCGACCGGATTTCGCTCTTCGACCCGGAGGGCCTGCCGGTCACGATCGCGGGCGAGCTCAAGGGATTCGATCCCACGCGCTGGATCGGCGCGAAAGACATCCGCCACGTGTCGCGCGCCGTCCCGATGGCGATTGCGGCGTCCACCGAGGCGCTCGACGATGCCGGCGTCGATCCGACGCGGTTGTCGCTCGACGAGCGCCGGGAGTTCGGCGTCGTCCTCGGAACCGGGGGCGGCGCGATCGAGTTCACCGAGCGGATGTACCACCTCTACTACACCAACCAGACGAAGAAGGCGTCGATCTATGCGATCCCGTCCGGAACGATCGGGACGCTCTCCTCGGAGATCTCGATGCAGTTCGGTCTTCGCGGTCTCTCCCACGTCGTCTCGACCGGATGCGCCTCCTCGACCGACGCTCTCGGTTACGCGTTTCGCGCGATCAAGCACGGCGTGAACGGCGGCGTCTTCCTCGCAGGCGGCGTCGACGCGACCGTCGTCCGCGGGATCGTCGAAGGTTTCGTCATGATGCGCATCGTCTCGACCGCCTGGGAGACCGACCCGCCGCGCGCATCACGGCCTTTCTCCGCTGACCGGGACGGCTTCGTGCTCGGTGAAGGGGCCTGGATGTTCGTGCTCGAAGAGCGCGAACGGGCGCTCGCGCGAGGCGCGAAGATCTACGGTGAGATCCGGGGCTACGGCGCGACGTGCGACGCGTACCATCGGGTCCGCCTCGACGAGTCCGGCGAGGAGCCCGCCCGTGCGATGATGCTCGCCCTCGAGGAGGCCGGCCTGCCGCCGGAGGCGATCGACTACCTCGCCTACCACGGGACCTCGACGGCGCTGAACGACCGCGTCGAGACGCGGGCCGTACGGCGGGCGTTCGGCGCGGCGGCCGAGCGGCTGCCCGGTTCTTCGATCAAGTCGATGATCGGCCATCCCCAGGGGGCCTGCGGCGCGGCGGGCGTGGCGGCGACGCTTCTCGGAATGCGCGAATCGTTCCTTCCGCCCACGATCAACCTGGACTTCCAGGACTCCGAGTGCGATCTCGACTACGTCGCGAACGAATCGCGCAACACCTCGTTCGAGAACGCGCTGTGCAACACGATCGGCTTCGGCTCGAAAAACAGCGCGTTGGTGATCTCGCAGTCGAACGCGTGAGCCTCCTCGTCCCGCCTCGCCGGCCTTCCGACGAGTTCCTGGACGATCCCGACATCCCGGCCGAGGAGATGTACCGCTCGCTCGAAGACCTCGCGCTCGTCAACCGCTGGTGGGGCAACTCCCGGGCGCTCGAGCGGTTCCTTCTCGTCGAGATCCGGCGCCTGCGGGTCGAGCGGCCCGTGGTGCTCGACGTCGGCGCCGGGTCGGGCGACGTCTCCCGGCGGCTCTCACGTTCGCTCGCCCGGGCGGGACATCCGGCGAGCGTCTTCGCGTGGGACCTTCAGTGGCGGCACCTCGTCGCCGGACGCCGCATGGCGGGCGACTCGCTGCCTTCGGTCGCCGCGGATGCCTTTTCGATGCCCTTCGCCGAAAAGTCGGTCGACTGGATCGTCTCGACGCTGTTCTTCCACCACTTCTCTCCGGAGGAGAACGGACGCCTGCTCGCGGCGTTCGCGCGGGTCGCCCGGCACGGGTTCGCACTGCTCGACCTGACCCGTCACGCCTTCCCGCTCGCCTTCATATCGATCGCCGGACTTCTCTTCAAGACCCGCGTCTCTCTCTGCGACGGGATCTCCTCGGTCCGGCAGGCGTACACGCCCGACGAGGCGCGGCGAATCGCGCAGGCGGCGGTCTCCGACGCTCGCGTCGACCGCGTCTTTCCTTTTCGATATCTCGTCTCCGCGACGCCGCCTTGAGCGAGAGTTTCGACGCCGTCGTGGTCGGCGCCGGACCGGCGGGCTGTGCGGCCGCGGTGACGCTCGCGACTCGGGGCCGTTCGGTCCTCCTGCTCGAGAAGGACCTCTTCCCCCGCCACAAGGTCTGCGGCGAGTTCCTGTCGGCGGACGCGCTTCCCGCCCTGGAGCGGCTCGGAGTGCGCGAAGCCGTCGAGAGCGCGAGCGACGAACGCATGTCCCGGGGGACGCTCCATCCCGTCGGGGGCGA
>DASUAD010000220.1:0-4503 GCA_035763965.1 Thermoanaerobaculia bacterium
CACGACAAGGTCGTGGAGCAGGTCCGCAAACTGCGCGAGCGGTATCCCGATTCCTCGAAGCAGGAGCTCGCGGAGCGATTGATCCGTCAGACGGCGCTCCGCAGTGCGCTGGTCGGCGCGGTGACTTCCGCACCACCCGGTCTCTTTTCCGTGATCCCGTTCGCCACCGACGTTTCCTATCAGGCCGTGGCGCTCAACCGTCTCGTGCTGGCCATCGCGCAGATCTACCGGCGCCCCACGAGCCCTCTGGAGCGGGCCGGCGCGGTCGCTGCGAGCGTGGTCCTCGAAGGAGGAACCGAGTTGCTGAGGCGCGGCATCGTGAAAGGGGTGGCCCGGTCGCTCCGGCGGCAGCGGGTCGTGCGCCTGGTCCCGCTCTTCGGCGCGGTGCTCGGCGGCGTCGCCACCTACGTCACGGTGAGCGCGGTCGGGCGGGAGGCGAACCGGCTCCTCCGGCCGCAGGGCATCGCGTCGCGGGTGCGCACGGCCCTGAACCGATGATCGCGGGCGCCGACGTCGCCGTCGTCGGCGGCGGCGTGATCGGGCTGGCGCTCGCGCGCGAGCTCTCTTCGCGCGGAGTCGAGGTCCTCGTCCTCGAGCGCGGATTGACCGGCGAGGAGGCCTCCTCCGCGGCGGCGGGCCTCCTGACCGCCCAGTGGGAAGCGTCGGCCCATTCGCCGTTCTTCGACTTCGCGCTTCGGAGCCGCGAGCTCTACCCGAGCTGGGCGGAGGCGCTCGAAGAGGAGACGGGCCTGGCCGTCGGCTGGCGCCCGACCGGCGTGCTCCAGTGCGGCCGCGCGGATTTTCTCGAGAAGTTCCTCTGGCAGCTCGACGCCGGCCAGCCGGTCGAACGGATCGACTCCGCGGAAATCCGGCGGCGTTCCGCAGGCCGGGTCGCGCCGGACGTTACGGACGCGCTCTTCTTTCCTCGCGATTCCGTGGTCAACAACCGGCTGCTCTTGCGGGCGCTCCGTCGCTCGCTCGAAATCCGGGGTGTTCGCATCCTCGAGGGAATGGCCGTCACGCGTTTTCTGGTCGAGGGCGGAACCTGCCGCGGCGTCGAAACATCGGGAGGAACCGTCGCCGCGACGCGGGTCGTGGACGCCGCCGGTGCGTGGGCCGACCTCGATCCGAATCTCCCCTTCGCGATTCCCGTCGAACCCATCCGTGGTCAGATCGTCGAGCTCGCCGACGACGGCCCGTTTCCCACCGTCCTGTCGTCGGAGGACGTCTACCTCGTTCCCCGCTCCGACGGCCGCGTGCTGGTCGGCGCGACGGCCGAGCGAGCCGGCTTTCGCAAGGAGGTCACCGCCTCAGGAGTCGCGACGCTCCTGTCGGCGGCGGTCGCGCTCGCGCCTTCGCTCGCGAGCGCGAGGCTCTCGAACGCGTGGGCGGGGCTGCGGCCGGGAACGCCCGACGGTCTTCCGATCCTCGGGGAATCGCCCGTCGCCGGGCTCTACCTCGCGACGGGACACTTCCGAAACGGGATTCTCCTCGCGCCGATCACGGCGCTCCGACTCGCGGATCTCCTCACGGGAGCGGGTGCGCCGGACCTGGCGCCTTTCGCGCCCGAACGTTTCGTCGAGAGCGTTCGCGCACGATGAGGGCGTCCTTTTCGGATAGAATCGCGAGCAACCGGCGGTCCGGATCTTTCCGGAAGGGGGAGCGGCGGCAAACGGAGGGAAGGCGGGCTCGATGCCGCCTCGCGAGCGAACCACGATGAAAAAGGCGATCTATGCAGGTGTGTCGAAAGCTGCGGACGCGCTCTGGCGCGCGGCGCGCGCGATCGACCGGCGAGTTCCTCAACGATCGTTTCACCCGCGGTGGGCCCCGGCTCCGCTGCCCAAGCAGCGCGAGCGGACGTTCCCGCAGCTCGGGTTTCCGCGCCAGACCGACTCGCTCTGCCCCCGCTGCGTTTCGGAGGTTCGCGGGCAGATCCTGTCGGGCGAGGCGGACTGGAAGATCCTGGTCGACGGCAAACCGGGGGAGATCCAGGCCTCGATCGTCGAGGAAGACGGCAGGATCCTCATGCGGAAAGAGTGCCCGACGCACGGCCGCTTCGAAGACGTGATGTCGGTGGATCCCGAATTCTTCAAGCGGATCGAGTCGCTGTACCCCGGCCGGGACTTCGCGATCCCGAAAGACGGGCTCCACGAGCACGGGACCTCGTCCATCCGTTACGGCCGCGGCGCGGTCCTGACGATCGACCTGACGAACCGCTGCAACATGATGTGCAATCCGTGCTTCATGGACGCGAACCAGGTCGGCTACGTCCACGAGCTCGAATGGGAGGACGTCAAGAAACTCCTGGACGACGCTGCCTCGGTCAAGCCTCGCCGACAGCTGTCCGTCCAGTTCTCGGGCGGCGAGCCGACGCTCTCCCCGCACTTCCTTCCCGCGATCCGATACGCGCGCGAGATCGGCTACTTCTCCGTGCAGTGCGCGACGAACGGCATCCGCTTCGCCCAGGACGAGAACTTCGCGCGGGAGGCGGCGGAGGCGGGGCTCCGGTTCGCATACCTGCAGTTCGACGGCGTCGGCAACGAGCACAACCAGCACCGGAAGGTCGGAAACCTCTACGACGTCAAGCTGCGGGCGATCGAGAACCTCCACAAGCACGGCGTGGACATCACGCTCGTGACGACGATCGTCAACGGTGTCAACAACGACCAGGTCGGCGACATCCTCAGGTTCGCCATCCGGAACATCGACAAGGTCAACACCGTCTCTTTCCAGCCGGTTTCGTTCACGGGGAGAGACGAGGACATCGACGACGAAACGCGGCAGCGACAGCGGTACACGCTGTCGCACCTCGCTCACGACGCGAAGGCGCAGGCCGGCATCGGCGAGCCCCTTCGGGACTGGTATCCGCTGTCGGCGTCCGGCCCCTTCTCGGACCTGAAAGATCTGCTCGGCGGACTCGAGGCCGAGTGGGGGTCGCTGAAGTGCGGCTGTCACCCCAACTGCGGCATTGGGACGATGCTGCTCGTCCACCAGGAGACGCAGAAGGCGGTCACGGTCCCGTCGATCCTGAACGTCGACCGGATGCTCGACGACGTCAAGCAGATCACCGATGCGGGGAGAAAGAAGTTCTGGACGGCCGCGCAGGTCGCGCTCTCGATCCTGCGAAACCTGCGCGCCGAAGGAATTCCGTCCGGACTCTCGCCGCTCTCCGTCATCAAGATCATGGACGGTCATACCGGCGGAAAGCTCGGCGTCGCGAAGGAAAAACGCTACGACTGGCGCGTCTTCTTCATCGGCGGGATGTGGTTCCAGGACCTCTTCAACTACGACTTCCGCCGCACCGAGATGTGCATCATCCCTTACGCGACCCAGATGGGCGAGATCTCGTTCTGCGCCTACAACACCGGCGTGGGCTGGCGGAAGATCATCGAGGAGATGTTCCAGACGGCGTCGCTCGCCGAGTGGTACAAGACGCGCGGACGGCACGAGGTTTTCGCGCGGGGGCGCTCGGTTCCGCTGCCGAGCTTCCCCGGCCAGGCGATTCCATCTCAGGCTCCGGCCCGTCCCGCGGCGGGCGCAGAGTTGCCCGTCTCCAACGCCCGCTAGCCGCGCGTTCTCCTCGAGACCCGTCGCCGGCCTCGCGGGCTCCGCCGCGCGAATGGCGCGGTCCTCGCCGACCGATCCGGATGCGCAGACGTGGCTGCCGGTGCCCGCCGCACCTCCTTCGATTTCGGCCGCGCGCGCTCGGCTGCCCTGCGCGAGCGGATCGCGGCGATCCTCTCCGCCACGGGGATCTCGAAACGCTCGGCGGGCGCCGCGGAGTAGTCGAAACCGGGAACGGTGATGCGGGGCAGCCGGCGGCCGAGAGCCTTCTCGATGCCGCGCAGGTCCGCTTCTTCCTCCGGCGCGACGAACGTGAAGGCGTCCCCGGTCCGCTCGGCGCGCGCGGTCCGGCCGACCCGGTGGATGTAGTCGTCGGGGACGTGCGGCACGTCGAAGTTGACGACGTGCGGCAGCGCCTCGACGTCGATCCCCCGCGCGGCGATGTCCGTGGCGACGAGGACGCGATACCGGCCGCTCTTGAATCCCGCGAGCGCCTGCGTGCGCTGGGGCTTGCTCCGGTTGCCGTGGATGCGCTCGACCGATACCCCGCGCTTCGACAGCGCCTCGTACAGCCGGTTCGCGCGGTGCTTCGTGCGCGTGAACACGAGCGCGTTTTCGAGGTCTCCCCGGCGAAGGAGCTCGGCGAGAAGCAACGTCTTCAAATTTCCGGGGACCGGATAAACCGCCTGAGTGATGCCGACCGCGGGAGCCGCGGGGCGCTCGACGTTCACCGAGACGGGATTGCGGAGGATTTCGCGGGCGAGCGTCGCGATCGCCGGCGGCATCGTGGCCGAAAAAAACAGGGTCTGCCGGTGTGAGGGAAGGTGTTTCAGGATCCGGCGCACGTCCGGAAGAAACCCCATGTCGAGCATGCGGTCGGCCTCGTCCAGCACGAGGACCTCGAGGCGATCGAGCCGGGCGTAGGGATGCCGGAAGTGG
>DASUAD010000221.1:0-16147 GCA_035763965.1 Thermoanaerobaculia bacterium
GATGCTGCTGATGCCGATCGCGACCGCAGCATCCCTCGCCGCGCGCGCTTCGCGAGATTCCTCCCTTACCGGGTCGGCTTCGAGTTCTTCCGGGGTCAATCCGGCGCCCGGCGCATGGGTCCCGGCCGCGATCGAGGGCGCCGGAGAGCTGCTGCCCGCGGCACTCCGCCGGGAGCTCGAGGCGCTGCGACCCTGGGCTCTCTCGATCTGGTTCGCGGGCGTTCTGATCCTCTCTCTCCGCTTCGTCGGCGGCCTGGCCGCCGCCGGCCGGATGACCCGCCGCGGATCGCGCCCGGCCCCCGCCGCGTGGCAGGACACGCTCGCGCGGCTCGCGTCACGCCTCTCGATCGCTCAGCCCGTGCGACTGCTGGAATCTTCCATCGTCAAGGTGCCGACCGCGATCGGCGCCATCCGGCCGGTCATCCTCTTTCCCGCGACGGTCTTCCTCGGTCTTCCGACTCGCGGGCTCGAGGCGCTCCTCGCGCACGAGCTGGCACACGTTCGGCGGCACGACTATCTCGTCAATCTCCTGCAGACCGTCGCCGAGACCCTTCTCTTCTACCACCCCGCTGTCTGGTGGATTTCCGCGCGCGTGCGCGTCGAACGGGAGCAGTGCTGCGACGACCTCGCGATCGCCGCGACGGGAGACGCCCGGACCTACGCGCGGGCGCTCATCCGTCTCGAGGAGATGCGGGGGACGGCCCCGGCGCTCGCGGTCGCGGCGGGCGGCGGCAACCTGTGGAACCGGGTCGTCCGCTTGCTCACCCAGAGTCCGGAAACCTCCGAGAGCCCGTCGGGCTGGTACGCCGGCGCCGTCATCCTGGTGATGCTCGCGGTCCTCGGCGCCGCCGCGCGGATCGGACCGTCCGGAGACCGCGGCGATCGGGGCGAGCCGGGTCCCGCGGTTTCGGCCGGGGCGCCCGTACCCGACGCGGTCATCCGGCCGGCGCCGGAGACGCCGGAGCTTTCTGCACCCGAAGAGCCGAGTCCGGAGTTTCCGCCGCAGATCGCCGAAATCCCGGTGGTCGAAGAGAGCCCTGTCCCCGTTGCCGACGAGGAAGAGGAGACACCGGAACCGGAAACACCGAAGGTGCGCGCGCTGACGGACGACGAGCTCGCCGCCTTCCGGACCCACGGGGTCACGGCCGACTACGTGCGCTCGATCGCCGCGCTCGGCTACGACCGGGCGGATCCCGACGACATCCTGGCTCTCAAGATCCACGGGGTCACGGCGCGGGACATCGCCGAGATGAACGGCCTCTTCGGCAAGCGCCCGCTCGAAGAGCACGCCTCGTTCAAGATCCATGGCGTCGATCCCGACTCGGTGCGCCGACTCTCGGCCCTCGGCCTCGGCCAGCTCTCTCCGGACGACGTGCTCTCGATGCGGATCCACGGTGTCGACGCGGCGTACGTCGAGAAGTTGCGCGCGGCGGGATATCGGGACGTCTCCGCCGAGGACGCGGTCTCGGCCAGGATCCACGGATTCTCGCCCGAAGACGCCGAAGGATGGCGCCGCCTCGGATTCGCGAACGTTTCCTTAGACGACCTCGTCGGCGCCCGCATTCACGGGGCGACGCCCGATTTCGCTTCCCGCGTGCGGTCTCTCGGCTTCGCGGACATTTCGCTCGACGACCTCGTTTCCTTCCGGATCCACGGCGTGAGCGAAGATTTTCTGCGCGAGATGAAGTCGCTCGGCTTTGCGCCGCCGGCGTTCACCGCCGACGACGCGGTCGCGTTCCGCATTCACGGGGTCACGCCCGAATTCGTCCGCGGAATCCGTTCGCTCGGATATGCCGGCGCCTCGGCGGACGATCTCGCGGAGCTTCGGATCCACGGGATCACCACCGCGGGGATCCGCGCGGAAAACGCCCGCGCGGGAACGAGAATCCCCCTGGACGAGCTGCTCGAACGGCACGTTTGCGGAAAGGACGAACGATGAGAAGTGAATCGGGAGATCACCGCGCGGCCCGCATCGGTCTTGCGCTCGCCTTCGCGATATCGAGCCTCGCCGCTCCCTCTCCGGCGCACGCTGCAATCGAGGGGCGCTGGATCGCGGAGTTCGACCGCCCCGACGCTCGCGTCCAGCTCACGACCAGACGCAGCTCCGCGGGACATGGCAACTGGACGAACTCGAGCTCCTACCCCATGGCGACTTTCCGGGGGCTCGCCCGGCCGTCGTCGACGACGCCGATTCCGGCGCGCTTCGAGCTCGCACGCGACGCGGGTACGGTCGTTTTCGAGGGGCAGCTCGACTCGTCCGGCGGCTCGGGCCGGTTTTCGTTTACTCCGAGCTCCGAGTTCGCGCGCGAGATGGAGAGAGCAGGGTATTCGCTCACCGAGGAGAACCTCCTCACGGCGACGGTGCACGACATCGGCCGGGTCTTCCTGCGGGGCCTGGAGGAGCTCGGTTATTCCCGCGTTGCCTTCGACGACCTCGTCTCGATGCGCATCCACGGAGCAACCCCCGAGTTCATCCGGGAGCTGAAGGCGCTCGGCTACGATCGGCTCGCGCCGGACGATCTCGTGTCCATGCGGATTCACGGCGCGAGCCCCGAGTTCATTCGCGAGATGCGGGAGCTCGGCTACGAGCATCTTTCCGCCGACGACCTCGTCTCGATGCGGATCCACGGAGCGACGCCCGAGTTCGTTCGCGCGATGCGCTCCGCGGGCTACGACCGGCTCTCCACGGACGACCTCGTTTCGATGCGGATTCACAACGTGACCCCGGAGTTCGTGCGCGAGTTGAAAGAGCTCGGCTACACCGATCTTTCCGGAGACGACCTCGTCTCGATGCGGATCCACAACGTCTCGACCGAATTCGTGCGGCGGATCCGCGAGATCGGATTCCGCGACGCTTCGGCCGACGATCTCGTATCGATGCGGATTCACGGAGTCACGGCCGACTTCGCGCGGCGTGCGAAGGAGCGCGACCCCGGAGTCACGATCGAGGACCTCGTCTCGATGAGCATCCACGGGCGCGACTGAGCCTCGGAAACCGGTAATCGGAAGTCGGTAATCGCGGGAATCGCGCTCGCTCGATTTCCCATTTCCCATTACCGATTCCCGTTTCTCTGGCCTGCTTCTTGCTGCCCTCATCCATGCGAAATTTCTGTGGTGGAGGACCCGAGATGAAGTTTTTTCAGAAGGAAGCGGACTCGGCGATTCGAACGGGGGCGATGGTGCTCGGCGGGCTCGGTCTCGGGGCGGCGCTCATGTACGTGCTCGATCCGGAGCGCGGTAAGCGGCGGCGCGCTCTCGTTCGAGACAAAACCGCTCGCGCGGCTCACAAGGCGCGTGAGCGGCTCGACGCGCGGTCGCGCGACCTGCGAAATCGCGCGCGGGGCGCGGCGGCGGAGGTCAAGTCGAGGGTGCGGCGGGAAGACGTTCCGGACTCGGTTCTGGAAGAGCGCGTGCGCGCCGAGATCGGCCGCGTCGTCTCGACTCCCGGGGCGATCGACGTTTCGGTGATCGCACGGACGGCGACGCTCTCCGGGCCGGTCCTCGCGAGCGAGGTCGACGAGCTCGTCGCCAGGGTCCGCGGCGTTCGCGGCATCGAAGACGTCGAGAACCGGCTGGCCGTCTACGAGACTCCGGAGGAAGTCCCCGCCCTCCAGGGCGGGCGGAACCGCTGGAGTCCGGCGGAAGCGGAGAGCTAGGAGAACGGGCCGGTGGAGCCGATCGTCGGAATCTTCACGTCGTCGGCGGACGCGGAACGGGCAGCCGAGTCGCTCGCCCGGAAAGGGATCCCGCGCGATCGGCTGAGCGTGCTGACGCCCCGGAGCAGCGAGGCTGAAGTCCACCGACGCGTGCCGACCACCGATACCGAACAGTCCGGGGTCGGCATGGCGGTGGGCGGGGTCGTCGGCGGCGCGGTCGGTGCGACGGCAGGGGTCGGGCTCGGAGCGCTCGCGGCCGCCGTCGTCCCGGGGTTCGGAGCACTCGCCGCCGCGGAGCTGCTCGGGGCGGCGCTCCTCGGCACCGGGGGCGCCGTCGGCGGAGCGGCCGCGGGCGGGGCCCTCGACGAGAAGGCCACCCGGGGCCTGCCGAAAGACGAGCTCTCCGTTTACGAACACGCGCTCTCGACCGGCCACTCGATCGTCTTCGCGCTCGTCGACGAGAGTGAGGCCGACCGCGCCCGGACGACACTCGCGGCCGACGGCGCCGAGAGCCTCGACGCGGCGCGGGAGAGCTGGTGGGTCGGGATTCGAGACGCCGAGAGAACGGACTACGAGCGCGACGGCGGGGACTTCGCGGCGGCGGAGCCGGCGTACCGGCGCGGTTTCGAGATGGCGATGCAGCCGCGCTTCCGCGGACGGAGCTACGAGGACGCGTCGAGCGAGTTGCGCGACTCGAGCCCGGAGCACTTCGGCCTCGAGGACTTCAAACGCGGATACGAACGCAGCCAGCGCCACCTCCGATAAGATCCCGTCCGCAACGACGGTGAAAAACGCGCTCGCCCTCGCCGCTCTCGCGGCACTTTCGATCTCTCCTTCTCCCGCCGCGGCGGCGGAGGCGGTAGCCGTCGCGATCAAGGCGGCGCGGCTTCTCGACGTGAAGACCGGACGCTACGTCGAGTCGCCGGTCGTCGTCGTGCGCGGGGGCGCGGTCGAGAGCGTCGGCACGCAGGTCCCCGCGGGAGCGCGCCTGGTCGACCTGGGCGAGCGGACGATTCTTCCGGGCCTGATCGACACGCACACCCACGTCCTCCTGCAGGGAGATGCGACGCAGGCCGAGTACGAGCAGCAGATACTCAAGGAATACCCGGCGCACCGGGTGGCGCGGGCCGTGCGGGCGTTGAAGATCGCGCTCGAGCACGGCTTCACCGGCATGCGCGACGTCGAGACAGAGGGCGCGGCGTACGACGACGTTGCTCTGCGCGACGCGGTCGGCGAAGGGGTGGTTCCCGGACCGCGGCTCCAGGTCGTCGGGCCGGCGCTCTCGACGACCGGAACCTACCCGATCCTTCGCTTCCGTCCCGACTGGAAGTTCCCGACGGGCGTCCAGATCTGCGACGGCGCGGACGCCTGCCGCAAGGCGGTGCGCGAGCAGTTGTCCTACGGAACCGACTGGGTGAAGGTCTACGCCAATACGGGAGGCATCCACACGACCGCCGACGGCTATATCGAGTCTCCACCCAACTGGACGAAGGAGGAGCTCGCCGCCGTCGTCTCCGAGGCGCACTCCCGCGGCTCGAAGGTCGCCGCGCACGCGACGTCGGACACGGGCGCGCGGATGGCGGTCGACGCCGGCGTGGACTCGATCGAGCACGGGACGTCGATCCGGCCGGAGCTCGCACGCGAGATGGCCCGCAAGGGCATCTTCTTCTCCCCCACCCTGACGGTGACCGCGTACGTCGCGGAGCCCCGCGCGCGGGAGGGCCGCGCGATCTGGGCGGAGATCCCGAAGTCCCAGGCCCGCTCTTTCGAGAACTGCCGTAAGGCGGGTGTCAAGATCGCCTTCGGGACCGACGCCGGCGGATTTCCCTGGACGGAGATCAACCAGGCACGGGAGTTCGAGCATGAGGTGCGGCTCGGCATGTCGCCGCTCGAGGCGATCCGGAGCGCGACGACCGTCGCAGCGGAGCTCCTCGGCTGGACCGGCCGCGCCGGACTGGTCGAACCGGGGGCGTGGGCGGACCTGGTCGCCGTCGTCGGCGATCCGCTGAAGGACGTCTCCGTCCTCTCGCGGATCGACTTCGTCATGAAGGGGGGCGAGATCGTTCGCATGCCGGCGGGACGCGAATGAGCGCGGGACCCCGGATTCCTCCTCCCCGGTAATCGCTTGCTCCGCGTTGGACTGACTGGCGGACTCGCGTCGGGCAAGTCCACGGTCGCGGCGCGGTTCGCGAAGCTCGGCGCGCAGGTCTTCGACGCGGATCAGATCGTCGCGGAGCTCTATGCGGGCGGCGGGCCGGGAGAGGCGGCGGCGTGGGAGCTTTTCGGGAACGCCGCGTTCGACGACCACGGCGCGATCGATCGGTTGCGTCTCGCTCGGCTCGTCTTCGCGGACCCGGAGAAGCGTCGCGCCCTCGAAGCGCGTATCCATCCGTTCGTGGGCCGGGAGATCGAACGCCGCTTCGCGGAGGCGGAGCGGGAAGGCGCTCCGGTCGTCGTCGTCGAGGCTTCGCAGCTCCTGGAAGCGGGGGCCGAAGGCCGCTACGACCGTGTTCTCCTCGTCGTCGCTCCCGACGAGGAGCGGATCCGCCGGTGGAGCGCGAAAGGCGGCGACCGCGAGGACGCGCGGCGGAGGATTTCCGCGCAGATTCCGCCGGCGGAGGCGCGCCGGCGCGCGACCGACGTGCTCGTCAACGACGGAACGGTCGAAGACCTCGAGCGCAAGGTCGATGAGCTGTACCGGCGGTGGATAGGATAGGAGCGTGGCAACGGCGAAGGCTCCGGCTCTCTCCATCGAGGACGGCGACGTCCTCCTCCTCGTCGGCACGATGAAGGGGGCGTTCTTCCTCCGTTCCGATCGTTCGCGCCGCCGCTGGGAAAAGAGCGGACCGCATTTCCCGGGCCGGTCCGTCTATGCGATCGCCTGGGACGGACGCAACGACCGTCACCGGATCTGGGCGGCGCCGAAGAGCCTTCACTGGGGGGCGGAGCTCAGTGCGACCGACGACTTCGGCGGCAGGTGGAGCCGTCCCGAGGTGCCGCGCATTGCGTTCCCGAAAGAGACGGGGGCGACGCTCGCGAACATCTGGCAGATCGAGCCGGGCTCGGACGACGAGCCGGAGCGCCTCTTCGTCGGGGTCGAGCCGTCGGCACTCTTCGAGTCGCGCGACGGAGGCGAGACGTGGTCGTTGAACGAGGGCCTCTGGAACCATCCGCACCGCCCGAAGTGGATGCCGGGGGGCGGCGGTCTCTGCCTCCACACGATCCTGACGGACCCGGCGCGGCGGGACCGGCTGACGATCGCGACGTCGACGGGCGGCGTCTACCGCACCGACGACGACGGCCGGACCTGGCGGGCGCGCAACCGCGGGATCAAGGCGTACTTCCTGAAGGACGAAGAACCGGAGTTCGGGCAGTGCGTCCACAAGGTCGCGCGGCATCCATCCCGCCCGGACCGGATGTTCCTGCAGCACCACTTCGGTCTCTACCGCTCCGACGACGGCGGCGACTCCTGGCGCGAAGCGTCGAAGGGCGTGCCGTCCGACTTCGGGTTTCCGATGGTCGTGCACCCGCACGACCCGGATACCGTGTACGTCGTGCCGCTCCAGGCCGATGAATTCCGCTGCCCGCCGGAGGGCAAGCTGCGCGTTTACCGCACCCGCGACGGCGCGCGCTCCTGGAAGCCGCTCTCCCGCGGGCTTCCCCAGAAAGACTGTTACGACACGGTCCTGCGCGACGCGATGGCGACGGACGAAGAGAACCCGGCGGGCGTGTACTTCGGCACACGAAACGGCTGGCTCTACGCCTCGCGCGACGACGGAGACAGCTGGAGCGTGGTCGAGGAAAACCTCCCGCCGGTCACTTGCGTTCGCGCGGTGACCGTGCGCGCAGTCCGGAAGGCGCGGCCCGCGCGCCGCAGACGCCGGGCGGCGTGATGTCCGTCCGATTCTTCGTGCCCGGTCCGCTGCGCGAGTTCGCCGGCGGCCGAGCCGAGATTTCGCTCGCGTCCAGCCCACGCACGCTCAAGGATGCGCTCGAAGTTCTCGGGCGCGAGTTTCCCGGCGTGGCGCGTCGCGTGCTGGACGACCAGGGGGCGGTCCGCCCCCACGTCAACCTGTTCGTCGGAGGGGAGTGCGTGCGGTTCGCCGACGGTCTCGATACGCCGCTCGACGAGGAGTGCGAGATCGCCATCCTGCCCGCGGTCAGCGGGGGGTGAGGCGAAGACTCCGATCTCGAGAGCCAGGTCCCCGATGAACGAAACGATCACCCGGTATCTCGCCGACGGCGCCGAGGCGGAGGCCGGGTTCGCGGACCAATTCGACGGATCGTTCGGTCACGCCATCGAGATTCCCGCGTACGGCGAGACCGACAGCCTCTTCCAGACGCTCGGATCGGTGCCGGAGGGCCCGCTCGGCGAGTCCTTGATCGTCGTCGTGCTGAACGCGCGCGGCGACTCGCCCCACGAGGTCCACGAGGCAAACGGGACCGCCCGGGAGAAGATCGCCGCCGCCGCATCGGGATCGCAGATCCTCTCCTCGAGCCCGGATGTCCGTCTTTTCGGATACCCTCGCGGAAAACTCCTCCTGATCGACCGCGCCGCGCCGGGACACTACCTCCCCGCCGGCCAGGGCATCGGCCTCGCGCGAAAGATCGGCTGCGATTTGATTCTCCGGTTGCGCGCCGCCGGGCGCCTCGCGTCTCCGTGGATCCATGCGACCGACGCCGACGTGCGCCTGCCCAGCGATTACTTCGAGCAGATCGGGAAGCTGGACGCCGGGCCGACGGCGGCGGCGCTGTACTCCTTCGAGCACCGCTTCCCCGAGAACGCGGATCTCGCGCGCGCCGGCCGGCTCTATGAGATCTCGCTGCGCTACAACACGCTCGGTCTGGCCTGGGCGGGCTCTCCCTACGCTTACGAAAACCTCGGGTCGTGCCTGGCCGTCTCCCCCCGGGCGTACGCAGAGGTCGGCGGTTTTCCGCGCGTCAACGCGATCGAGGACTTCACGGTCCTGAACGATCTCGCCCGGATCGGGTTGATCGAGCGGCTCGGGGGCTCGGCGATCGAGCTCGACGGCCGGATCTCGACCCGGGTTCCCGTGTCGACCGGGCAGGCGCTGTCGAAGCTCGTCGAAAAAAAGGGGGCCGCATCGGAATTCGAACTCCATCACCCGATCGTCTTTGCCCACCTGGCGGCGTGGCTGCGGGTTCTCGGCGCGATCGCGCGGCGTGGGGGGGAACCCGACGCGTTGCAGAGTGAGCTCCCGCGTGGAACTCCCTTCTTCCGCGCCGACCTGCTCGAAGAGGTGCTCGGCGAGATGGGGGCGTTCGAGGCCGTTCGAGAGACGATCGGTCGATCCGGCGATGCGCGGACGATTCTGCACCGCCTCCACGCATGGTTCGACGCGTTTCGTACCCGGACGCTCCTGGACGGTCTGCGGGACGGGGGTCTCGCCTCCCTGCCTCTCCGCGACGCGCTCTCCGAGGCCCCGTTCACGGGCCTGACTTCTTCCACCGAAGACGACCTCGAGACCCTGAGGTGGCTTCTTGCCGCGGAGGAAAAGAAGCTCTCCGTCGCCCCGGCGGGAGTCCCGTCGCTCGAGGTCGAACAGGCCTGAAAAGGCGGATCCCTGCCCGGGAAACGACTCGACCACGGGCACGTCACCCGCAAGAGCCTCTTGCATTGAAATTCGTCTCTATGTATAAATATGCAAATGGAACGGATTCGCGCCAGCGTGGCGGGGGCGTCGGGTTACGCCGGTGGAGAGGTCGTGCGGTGGCTCTCGCGGCACCCGCGCGTCGAGCTCGTCCACCTGACCGCCTTCCGGGAGAAGGGCCGGCCGCTCGCCGACGTCTTCCCGAACCTGCGCGGTTTCGGCGATCAGACGTTGAACGGCACCGGGTGGCTCGAGATGGCGGCGGAGTCCGACGTCGTCTTCCTCGCGCTGCCGCACGGAGCCGCCGTCGAGGCCGTCCCGGTCTTGATCGAGGCGGGCACGCGCGTTGTGGATCTCGGCGCCGACTTCCGCCTGAAGGACCCGGCGTCGTACGCGCAGTGGTACGGATCCGAGCACGGGGCCACGGAACTGCTCGGCGAGGCGGTCTACGGTCTCCCGGAACAGAATCGGGAACGCGTCCGGTCTGCCCGGCTGATCGCCAACCCCGGCTGCTACCCGACCGCGGCGGCGCTCGCGCTTCTCCCGCTGCTCGCGAGCGGTCGGGTCGGCGGCCCCGTCATCGTCGACGCGAAGTCCGGCGTCTCGGGCGCCGGCCGCAATCCGTCCGCTGCGACCCACTTCTCCGAGGTCAACGAGAACGTGAAGCCCTACAAGCTCGGCGTGCACCGTCACGGGCCCGAGATGGAGCAGACGTTTGCGTCGGCGGGAACTCCGGTTCCGGTGTACTTCGCTCCCCATCTCACGCCCATGACGCGGGGGATTCTCGCGACGTGCTATGCGCCCCTTTCCGCCGATCTCTCTCCGGACGAGGCGCTCTCCCTGTACCGCGAGGCCTATCGAGACGAACCCTTCGTGCGCGTCCTCGAAGACGAGCTGCCGCAGACGAAGGCAACCCTCGGCTCGAACTTCTGCGACGTCGCCGTCCGCGTCGACTCGAAGCGACGGCTCGCGGTCGCAGTCTCCGCCATCGACAACCTCGTCAAGGGCGCGGCGGGACAGGCGATTCAGAACATGAACCTGATGTTCGGCTTTCCGGAGACCGAGGGCCTCTGGGCGCCGGCGGTCTTTCCATAGCTCGAACCCGAGAGCCACGAGGAGAAGAGATGTCCGTATCCACGCTCGCCGAAACCGACACTTCGTCATCGATGGCCGGCAACGCGACGAGCCCGAAGGGCTTCCGCGCAGCCGGAATTCACTGCGGGATCAAGCGGGAAAAGCCCGACCTCGCGCTGCTCGTCTCGGAGGTCCCGGCCTCCGCGGCCGGGCTCTTCACGACCAACAAGGTCAAGGCGGCCCCCGTCCGATACACCGAGCGCGCGATCGCTGGCGGTCACGCCCAGGCCATCGTCGTGAACAGCGGCAACGCCAACGCGTGCACGGGAAAGAGGGGGCTCTCCGACGCGGCGGAGATGGCGAAGCTCGCGGGCGAGGCGCTCGGACTCGAGACCTCGCTGGTGCTCGTCGCGTCGACCGGAGTCATCGGCGTACCGCTCCCGATGGACGCGATCCGCGCGGGGATCCCGGGTGCCGCGAAAGATCTCTCCCCCGACGGCGCGGCCGCAGCGAGCGCAATCCTGACGACCGACAGCTTTCCGAAGACCGCCGCGACGCGGGTCGAGATCGACGGAGTCGAGGTCACGATCGGCGGCATGGCGAAGGGCGCGGGAATGATCCATCCGAACATGGCGACGACGCTCTGCTTCCTGACGACCGACGCCTCGGTGCCGCCCGCGGTGCTGCGCCGGGCGCTCGCGCGCGCCGTCGCCGAATCGTTCAACTCGATCACCGTCGACGGCGACACGAGTACGAACGACACCGTCCTGCTCCTGGCGAACGGGCGCGCCGGGGGACCTCCGATCACCAACGGCGATTCGTTCAACCGCTTCACCGCCGGCCTCACGCGGGTTGCCGGAGAGCTCGCGCGGATGGTCGTCCGCGACGGCGAGGGCGCGACGAAGCTGGTCGAGATCACGGTCGAGGGCGCCGCCTCCGACCTCGAAGCGCGGCAGGCCGCCATGACGGTGGCGAACTCGCTCCTGGTCAAGACCGCTCTCCACGGCGGCGAGCCGAACTGGGGCCGGATCCTCGCGGCCCTCGGGCGCTCGGGCGTCGAGATGAACGAGGAGACGACGGACGTCTCGTTCGGGGATCTCGCGATCGTGCGCGGCGGGCTCGGGGTGCCGGATGTGTGGGACGCGGCTGCGGCCGCGCTCGAGGAGAAGGACATTTCGGTCCGGATCCGGCTCGGAATCGGCGCCGGCGCCGCGAAAGTGTGGACGTCGGACCTCTCCGAAGAGTACGTACGGATCAACGGGAGCTACACGACATGAGCGGGACCTGGAGCGGTTTCTCCGCGAACCCGGACGCCATCGGAACGTCGCTCGCGCAGGCGCTCCGGTACGTCGCGGCGTGGCGCGGGAAGACGGTCGTGGTGAAGTTCGGCGGGAGCGCGGTCGATTCGCTCGAGAACGGCACGGTTCCGGAAGACCTCGTGCTCCTGCAGCAGGCGGGCGTTCGCCCGATCCTCGTGCACGGAGGGGGCCCGGAGATCACGCGCGAGCTCGAGAAGGCCGGCCATCGCTCCGAGTTCATCGACGGTCTGCGGGTGACCGACGCCGCGACCATGGAGGTCGTCGAGCGGGTCCTCGGGGGGGCGGTCAACAAGAGACTCGTCAACCTGATCTCCCGCGCCGGCGGCCGCGCGGTGGGGGTTTCGGGGAAAGACGCGCGCGTTCTTCACGCGAGGCCGCACGCGCGGACGGCGGAGCTGGGGTTCGTCGGCGAGATCGAACGAGTCGAGCCCCGCATCGTCGAGGTGCTGCTCGAGGAAGGATTCCTGCCGGTCGTCGCGTCGCTCAGCGTCGGCTCCGACGGGCACGCGTACAACGTCAACGCCGACACCGCCGCGGCCGCGCTCGCGGTCGCGGTTCGTGCCGACAAGCTCGTCCTTCTGACCGACGTCGCCGGGATCTACCGCGAGATCGAGGGCGGTCGCGAGCTCCTCTCGGAGCTCTCGCCCGAGGAGGCGCGCCTGCTCGTCGCGTCCGGCGCCGTGACTCGCGGCATGATCCCGAAGGTTTCCGCGGCGCTCGAGGCCGTCACCCGCGGTGTGCCGTCGGCCCACATCGTGGGAGCCGAGGTGCCGCACTCGCTGCTGCTCGAGCTCTTCACCCCTTCCGGAATCGGAACGATGATTCACCCCGTCGCCCCCGAGCCGATGGCGCTCGCCTCTCCGGCATGACGGCGTTCACCGACTCCCCCTCGGTCGTCCGGGAGGCCGACCGCGTCCTCTTCCGTAACTACAAGCGGGCGCCGGTCGCTTTCTCGCACGGCAGCGGCGTTCGCCTGTTCGACCTGGAAGGACGCGAGTACCTCGACTTCATCGGCGGCATCGCCGTGTCGTCGCTCGGGCACGCGCATCCGGCCCTCGTCGCCGCCCTCGCGAACCAGGCCGCGCGATACCTGCACGTCTCCAACCTCTACCAGATACCGGAGCAGGTCGCCGCGGCACGGCGACTCGTCGCCGCGAGCGGTCTCGATCGCGCGTTCTTCTGCAACAGCGGAGCGGAGGCGAACGAGGCGGCGATCAAGCTCGCCCGGAAGCGCGCGAAGACCGCGAAGGGTCCCGGCTGTCACGAGATTCTCGTGACCGACAATTCCTTCCACGGGCGAACCCTCGCGACCGTCGCGGCGACCGGCAACCCGCGCTACCAGCAGGGATTCGAACCCCTGCCGCCGGGGTTCCGCTTCGTTCCGTTCGACGACCTCGCGGCGATGCGCGCCGCGGTCACGGACGCGACCTGCGCGATCCTCGTCGAGCCGGTCCAGGGCGAGGGAGGCGTCGTTCCCCCGTCGCCGGGGTATCTCCCCGGACTTCGCTCGCTGTGCGACGAGAAGGGACTCCTCCTGATTCTCGACGAGGTTCAAACCGGGATCGGACGCACCGGGCGAATGTTCGCTTACCAGCACGCCGGAATCCGGCCGGACCTCGTCACCATCGCCAAGGGCGTCGCCGGAGGCGTTCCCGCGGGCATTCTCCTCGCGACCGAAGAAGCTGCTTCGCACTTCGTTCCGGGCGACCACGGCTCGACCTTCGGCGGCAACGCGCTCGCCTCGGCCGCGATCGTCGCGGTACTCGACGTGATCGAGCGTGAGGGCCTCGTCGAGAACGCGGCCGCCATGGGAGCACGGCTCGTCGCCGGACTCGGGAAGCTTCGCGGGAAGCACCCGGTCATCCGCGAGATCCGGGGCGCGGGGCTTCTCGTCGGCGTCGACCTTTCGGTTGACGCGGCGCCCGTGGTCGAGGCCTGCCTCGCGCGCGGGCTCCTCGTCAACGCCGTCCGACCCGCGACGCTCCGCTTCGCGCCACCCCTCGTCGTCACCGCGGCCGAAGTCGACCGCGCCCTCGACCTCCTCGATTCCGCGCTGGCGGCGGTCGAGGCGCCCGGGGATGTCCCCGCCGCCGCCGGAGCAAAGGAGACACCTTGAACGTGAAAAAAGTCGCTCTCGCCTACTCCGGGGGTCTCGACACCTCCGTCATCATCCCGTGGCTCCGGGAGAACTACGGCTGCCGCGTCGTCGCCGTGGTGGCCGACGTCGGACAGCTCGACGACTTCGCGGCCGTCGAGAGGAAAGCGCTCGCGAGCGGCGCATCGGAGTGTCGGGTCGTGGACGTGCGCGACGCGTTCATCCGCGACTACGTCTTCCCGGCTCTGCGAGCCGGCGCGATCTACGAAGGACGCTATCTCCTCGGCACCGCTCTCGCCCGGCCGCTCATCGCCCGCGTCCAGGTCGAGGTCGCGAAGGAGACGGGCTGCGACGCGCTCGCCCACGGCTGCACGGGCAAGGGCAACGACCAGGTCCGCTTCGAGCTCACGTATCGCGCCCTGGCGCCGGAGCTCACGGTGATCGCTCCGTGGCGGGAGTGGACGCTGAAATCGCGCGAGGACGAGATCGCCTACGCGGCGAAGCACGGCATCCCGGTTCCGGTCACGGCCGCGAAACCCTATTCGATCGACCAGAACCTCTGGCACACGTCGTACGAAGGGGGCGTTCTCGAGGACCCCGGCACGCCGCCGCCGGAGGAGATGTTCCAGATCACGACCGACCCCGCGGAAGCGCCGGACGAGCCGGCGTTCGTCGAGATCGAGTTCGAGCACGGAATCCCGGTCGCGGTCGACGGCGTGCGCCAGGAACCCGCCGAGCTGGTCGCTTCTTTGAACGCCCTCGCCGGCGCGCACGGCGTCGGACGGATGGATCTCGTCGAGAACCGTCTCGTCGGGATGAAGAGCCGGGGTGTGTACGAGACCCCTGCCGGAACGGTCCTGCGGGCGGCGCTCGCCGATCTCGAGTCCCTGACGCTCGACCGCGAGACCCATCACTTCCGGGAGACGATCTCTCCGCGGTACGCGGAGCTCGTCTACTACGGTCTGTGGCACTCGCCGTTGAAGGCGGCCCTGGACGCGTTTCTCGAGACCTCGCACCGCTGGGTCACGGGCACGGTCCGCGTCAAGCTCTTCAAGGGTTTCTGCCTCGCGATCGCGCGCTCCTCCCCCTATTCGCTCTACCGGCACGACCTCGCCACGTTCGGCGAGGACGGCGTCTACGACCAGAAGGACGCCGCCGGGTTCAACAACCTGTGGGGGTTGCCGACCCGCGTGGTCGCAGCCGTGCGGCGGGAAACCGAAGAAGCGCCGACCGCAGACGCGTCGAGGCCGCTGTCGCTCGCGAGCGAGTGAGAGAAATGGCGAATCCACGTCTCCCGCAGAAGCTCTGGGGCGGCCGCTTCGAGGGAGATCTGGATCCCGAAATCCAGCGTTTCACGGCCTCGTTTCCGGTCGACCGCCGGCTCGCGCGGCACGACCTCATCGGGAGCCTCGCGCACGCGCGAATGCTCCGCGAGACCGGCATCGTGACGCCGGAGGACGGGGCGGCGATCCTTTCGGGTCTCTCGTCGATGCTGTGGGACGTCGAGGACGGCCGGCTTCCGGTCGAAGGCGACGAAGAGGACGTTCACTCGTGGATCGAGCGGAGGCTCTTCGAACGGATCGGCGAGCCGGCCGGCCGCCTCCACACGGCGCGCAGCCGCAACGACCAGACGGCGACGGCGCTGCGTCTCTTCGTCCGCGGGGAGATCGAGCGCGCGGTGAAAGCGCTCGTCTCGCTCGAAGAGGCCTGGGTCGCGGCCGCGCGTGAACACGTCGAGACGTGGCTCCCGGGATACACGCACCTCCAACGCGGACAGCCGATCAGTCTCGCCCATCAGGTGCTCGCGCACTTCTGGTCGCTCGCCGAGGATCGACGGCGCTTCGTCGCGGCCCACCGGTCCGCGGGTGTCTCCCCGCTCGGCGCCGGCGCGCTGGCGGGGTCGCCGCATCCGGTGGACCCCCGGCGCTCGGCGCGCCTCCTCGGATTCGAAGACGTCTTCGCGAACAGCATCCACGCCGTCTCGGATCGCGACTACGTCGTCGAGGCGGCCTTCGCGGCCGCCCTCGCGGGGATCCATCTCTCGCGCTGGGCCGAGGAAGTCGTTCTCTGGACGTCGTCGGAGTTCGGGTTCGCGTCGCTCGACGACTCGGTGTCGATGGGGTCGAGCCTCATGCCGCAGAAGAGGAACCCGGAGCCGGCGGAGCTCGTGCGCGGGAAGGCCGGTCGCATCGTGGGCGACCTCACGGCGCTCCTCGTGGTCCTGAAGGGGCTGCCGCTCGCATACGACAGCGACCTGCAGGAGGACAAGCACGCGATCTTCGACGCGCTCGACACGGCACGGGCCTGCCTCGAGGCTTCCCGGCGGATCTCGACGGGTCTCGTTTTCCACCCGGATCGAATGGCCGCTGCGCTCGATTCCGGACACGCGAC
>DASUAD010000222.1:0-13869 GCA_035763965.1 Thermoanaerobaculia bacterium
TAAAGATAGCCGAAGCGTCCGGGATCAGCCGTTCGACGGCGTCCACTGCCAGTTGCGGATCTCGGGCATGTCCTCTCCGCGCCGGCGGATGTACTCCTGGTGCTCGACGAGCTTGTCTCGAAGCATCTGCTTCAAGTGTCCCGCGCTGGCGCCCAGACCCGGGACCCGGTCGATGACGTCGCCGACGAGATGAAAGCGGTCGAGGTCGTTGCGAACGACCATGTCGAACGGGGTGGTGGTCGTTCCCTCCTCCTTGTAGCCGCGCACGTGGAGGTTGTCGTGGTTCGTTCGACGGTAGGTCAATCGATGGATGAGCCACGGATAGCCGTGGAACGCGAAGACGATGGGCTTGTTCTTCGTGAAGAGGTCGTCGAAGTCCCGGTCCTGCAGACCGTGGGGATGCTCGCTCGCCGACTGCAGCGTCATCAGATCGACGACGTTGACCACGCGCACCTTGAGCTGCGGCAGGTGAGTTCGCAGGATCTCGACTGCCGCGAGCGTCTCCAGAGTCGGTACGTCGCCCGCGCAACCCATCACCACGTCGGGCTCGGCTCCTTCGTCGTTGCTCGCCCAGCTCCAGATCCCGATGCCCGCGGTGCAGTGCTTGATCGCGGCATCCATGTCCAGCCACTGTTGCTCGGGTTGTTTGCCGGCGACGATCACGTTGACGTAATTGCGGCTGCGGAGGCAGTGATCGGTGACCGAGAGCAGCGTGTTCGCGTCCGGCGGAAGGTAGACGCGAACGACGTCCGCCTTCTTGTTGACGACGTGGTCGATGAAGCCCGGGTCCTGGTGGCTGAAACCGTTGTGATCCTGGCGCCAGACGTGTGACGTCAGCAGGTAGTTGAGCGAGGCGATGGGACGGCGCCAGGAAATCCCGCGGGTCGTCTTCAGCCACTTCGCGTGCTGGTTGAACATCGAGTCCACGATGTGAATGAACGCCTCGTAGCAGGAGAAGAAGCCATGACGGCCGGTCAGGAGGTATCCCTCCAGCCAGCCCTGACAGAGATGCTCGCTCAGGACCTCCATCACTCTCCCGTCCGGGGAGAGATGTTCGTCGGTCGGCAGGATTTCTCCGGTGAAGACCCGGTCCGTCGCCTCGAAGACGAGGTTCAATCGGTTCGAGGCCGTCTCGTCCGGACCGAAGATCCGGAAGTTCCGGCGGTCGCGATTGAGCTCGATGACGTCCCGGAGGAACGCGCCCATCACCCGCGTCGCTTCGGAGATGGTTCCTCCGGGCGCGGGCACGGTGACCGCGTAGCTGCGGAAGTCCGGAAGCCGCAGATCGCGGAGGAAGATCCCGCCGTTGGCGTGAGGGTTGGCGCCCATGCGGCGATCCCCCGCGGGCGCAAGAGCGGCGAGCTCGGGCTCGAGCCGCCCCGCGTCGTCGAAGAGCTCCTCCGCGCGGTAGCTTGCGAGCCAGGTCCGAAGCTGCTCCAGGTGTTCCGGCTTCCGGCCGATATCCGCGAGCGGCACCTGGTGGGAACGAAACGATCCCTCGGCCGGCAGGCCATCCACCACTTTGGGCCCGGTCCAGCCCTTCGGGGTCTGCAACACGATCATCGGCCAGTGGGGGCGCTCCCGGAACCCTCCGGAGCGTGCCTCCCCCTGGATGCGGCGAATCTCTTCGATGATGCCGTCGAGCGCGGAGGCGAGCTTCTGGTGGACGTGGCGCGGCTCATCCCCCTCGACGAAGACCGGAGTGTGCCCGTAACCGCGCAGGATCTGCTCCAGCTCGTCGCGGCCGATCCGCGCCGGAACCGTCGCGCTCGCGATCTTGTAGCCGTTCAGGTGAAGGATCGGGAGGACCGCGCCGTCGCGCACCGGGTTCGCGAATTTGTTCGAGTGCCAGCTCGCCGCCAGCGCGGCCGTTTCGAACTCTCCGTCGCCGATCACGCAGCACGCCAGCAGATCCGGGTTGTCGAACACGGCGCCATATGCGTGCGCCAGGCTGTAGCCGAGCTCACCTCCTTCGTGGATCGAACCGGGAGTCTCGGGCGCCGCGTGACTCGGGATCCCGCCCGGAAACGAGAATTGTTTGAAGAGGCGTCGCAGTCCCTCCTCGTCCTGCGAGACGTCGGGGTAGAGCTCGCTGTAGGTTCCCTCGAGGTACGTATTGGCGACGACCGCGGGGCCTCCGTGGCCCGGGCCGGCGATGAAGATCGCGTTCAGGTCGTACTTCCGGATCACGCGGTTCATGTGCACGTACACGAGGTTCAGACCCGGCGTCGTGCCCCAGTGCCCGAGAAGTCGAGGCTTGACGTGGGAAACGTCCAGGGGGACCCGCAGCAGCGGGTTGTCGAGCAGATAAATCTGGCCGACCGACAGGTAGTTCGCGGCGCGCCAGTAGCGATCGATCCGATCGAGCTCTTCTGGCGACAACACTTCTTCGTTCATGGTTCGCCCTCCTTCTGACGCCGGCCCGACAACCCCTCCGCTGACCGGAACGTTCTTTCGAGAATCGCCTCAGGCATGGTCCGGCGCGGTGTAGCAGTCGCGCGCGGGTCCCGTTTCCACCTGGATGGTGGCGTGCTCGACTCCGGCCCTTTCCCGGAGCAGCACCTGGACGTCGTGCAGTACCTGTCCGCGGGGACTCTCGGCTGCCGCGCAGATGTGCAGGCTCGCCGAATGCAGGCCGGACGAAAGCGTCCAGAAGTGGAGGTCGTGTGCCCCTTCGACACCCGGAACCGCGAGGATTTCCCGGCGCAGCGATTCGACGTCGATTTCCCCGGGCGCTCCCTCGAGGAGGATGTGCGCCGATTGCCGCAGGAACCCGACCGCGCGCGGAAGCACGAAGATCGCGATCAGACCCGAGGCAGCCGGATCGAGCCAGAGCCAGCCGGTTCGTGCGATCCCGAAGCCCGCGGCGAGGACGGCGAGCGACCCGGCCGCGTCCATCACGACTTCGGTGAACGCGGCCCGGACGTTCAGGCTGCGCCGCTTTTCCGGCGAGAGGATCGCCATCGAGATCAGGTTCGCGGCGAGGCCGACGACTGCGACCGGCACCATGATGCCGAGCCGGATTCCCGTCGGGCTGCGGAACCGCTGATAGGTCTCGTAGATGAGCCAGGCGCACACCACCAGCAGCAGCTGGGCGTTGACGAACGCGGCGAGGATCTCCGCGCGAGCGAATCCGAAAGTGTGACGGCGGGTCGGGGCCCGGCCGGCGAGCGCCGTCGCCGCATAGGCGAGGGTCAGCGCGACGACGTCGGCGAACATGTGATTGGCGTCGGCGACGAGCGAGAGACTTCCGGAGACGAAGCCGCCGATGACCTCGAGGACGAGCACCGAGAGAGTGACGGCGAGAGTCGCGCGGAGCCGCCGCTTCCGGGGACCCGGATCGGGTACGCCGAGGCCGGCCGCCTCCCCGCCGCTCTCGGCTACGCTGCCCACCCGACGATCTTGTCCACCATCGCGACGGCGATCGGGTGATAGGTCGGACGCGCCGTGCGGTAGATCGCCAGCGCGCGCGACCGGCCCTGCGGCGTCCGGACGAGGGCTTCGTAGAGCGGCTTCAGGAACTTCCGTCTTCCCATCGTCGTCAGGAACTCCTCGAGCCTGCCGTACGCCGGCTCGTAGCTGCTCGCGACGGCCATCTGGAGCCACTGGTTCGTGATTTCCGGGTTGCCCGACTTCGTGAAGCCGAAGGCGCGATCGAGTTCCGCCATTCGCGCCCGTCCGAGGGGCAGAGGCAGGGCGCGGAGGAAGTGGAGCCACTCCTGCGTGCTCCAGCCGCCCGTCTCGAGCGTTCGAGCGGCGGATTTCCGCTCGAACCACCGGTTCGACTCCGCCTCGACCCGCGCGAAGGCATCCGAACGCGGGGCCGGCGCGTTCCGGGGAACGCCGGGCTTCTCGACCCACTCCTCGACGGGAACCCGCGCGGCGAGATCCCGGTTCTCGTCGAGAAGATTCGCCTCCAGGTAGCGGACGAAGTCGTCGGTCGTGATGCTCTGGAACGCGAAGTGGTCGAAGTATCCGCGGAGAAACCGATCGAACCTCCGGCGCCCGAACGTCTCCTCGAGGTGGCGCAGGAAGAGCGCGCCTTTCTCGTAAGGGACGTCGGTGAACCCGTCGTCGGGATCACGGCCGGAAAGGTCCACGTGGAGGATCTCGTCTCTGTCGGGCAGGTCGGCCATTTCCTTCTGCAGATCCTGCCGGCCGAGGACGGCTTCCATTTCGGCGCGCGGCGCGCCGTAGACGCGCTCGATGATCCGGCGCTCGATGTAGGTCGTGATCCCCTCGTTCAGCCAGAAGTCCCGCCACGTCGCGTTCGTGACGGTGTTGCCGGCCCACGAGTGAGCGAGCTCGTGCGCGACGAGCGAGACCAGGCTCCGGTCTCCGGCGAGAATCGTCGGCGTTGCGAAAGTGATCCGGGGGTTTTCCATGCCGCCATAGGGAAAGCTCGGCGGAAGCACGAGGACGTCGTACCGCTCCCACCGATAAGGCCCGAAGAGCTCTTCGGTCGCGACGATCATCTGTTCCAGGTCGGCGAATTCCCTCGCCGCGCGCTCGAGCACGGGCGGTTCTGCCCAGACGCCCGCGCGCACCGAGACGGAAGCGAAAGCGAGGTCGCCCACCGCAAGCGCGATGAGATAAGACGGGATGGGCTGCCGCATCTCGAATTCGTAGTCGCCGTCGCGCACGACCCGGGGGTCGTTGTTTGCGCTCATCACCGCGAGCAGGTCCTTCGGGGTCCGCACGCGCGCGCGGTACGTGATCCGCACCTGCGGCGAATCCTGGACCGGAATCCAGCTCCTCGCGTGGATCGCCTGCGACTGCGTGAAGAGGAACGGATGCTTCTTCCCGGCGGTCTGGGGAAGGTCGAGCCACTGGAGACCGGAAGCCTCGGGCCGCGTGGCGTACCCGATGCGCAGCCGCGTCGCATCCTCGGGGACCCTGATCGTCAGCGCAGAGCCGAGGATCCTGTCGGCGGGTGCGAGCGAGAAAGCCGCGGCCGCCCAGTCCCTGCCGTCGCGGGAAGACTCCGCTTTCTCGATGTCGAGGTCGCGCGTGTCGAGAACGAGCCGGGTGGCGCGCCCTCCCGCGGGCCGCTCGAGCGTCAGGGCGGCGGTCCCGCGCAGGATCTTCCTTTCGAAGAGGACGTCCCAGTCGAGGTCCGCGTGCTTCACGCGGATCTCCTCCGGATTCCCGTAGGAGTGCCCGTCTCGGACGGGGACGACGGCCCCGACGGCGGGTGGCGGCGCAGCCGTCGTGGCGGGCGGAGCGCCCGGGCCTGCCCCTCCCCCGCAGCCAACCGCCGCCAGGCACATCAGGAACCCGGCCGCGAGCCGTCCGATCCGCAGGCGCGTCGTTCTCCCGGAATGTCCCACACCCGCAGGGGATTATAGGTGCGGGATTCGCTGATGCATCTGCACCAGAAACCTGTCGGGCGGCATGCCACAATGCCTTTCGTGCAGCGCTTTGCCGTGGTCGGGATTCTGGTGCTCGCCTTCGCGGCGGTTCCGCTCGGTGCGCTGTGCTCTTCGTGTTGCCCCGAAGCCGTGAAGGCGCCCGAGCTCGGCCAGGCGATGCCGTGCTGCGACGAGGGGTGCGCGCCGTCGCTCTCGGGTGCCCGGAGTTCGAGCCCCGCGGTCGCTGCGGATCGGATGGCGTTCCGAACCGCGGTCGTGTTCGAGCTCGCCGGCGCCGCTTTTCTCGCTCCCCCGACCGAAACGGGAAGCCTTTCGGCCTTTCTCTCACCTTCCCCTCCGCCCGACGTCGGATCGCTCTCCTCGGTCCTCCGCCTCTAAAACGCACTCTGCTCGCGTCTGACCCGGCCGCTCTCTCGCGGTCGAGCGAAGCAATGGAGTGCGTTCATGAAACCCGGTTCGAAGAAACTCACGGCGGTTGGGGTCCTGTTGATCGCGTGTTCGGTCCCGCCCGCGGTCGGGCAGGAAGTTCGCGCGACTCTCCCGGACCCGGAGCTCGAGGCGCTGGTCCGCGAGGCGATCGCAAAGAGCCCGGAGGTCGCAGGCGCGGCTGCTGCCGCCGCGGCGGCACGGCAGCGCATCGTACCTGCGAAGACGCTGCCGGACCCGTCGGTCTCGCTTCAGTATCAGAACGACGGCACCTCGCTCACCCTTGGCGAGCGGGACATGACTTTCCTCGGCGCCATGTATTCCCAGCCGATTCCCTGGCCCGGCAAGTTGAAGCTCGCGGCCGAGGAGGCCGAGAAGCGCGCCGAGCGAGTCGAGGGAGAGGACGTGGCTCGCGCCCGGCTTGCGGTCGAGGCCCGTGCGCGGCAGACGTACTGGGATCTTCTCCTCGCGAGGTCCATGCTCGACCTCGTCGAGGAGCGCCGCTCGGCCTGGAGGCAGATCGAAGCCGTGGCGCGCGAGCGCTACGCCGCCGGTCTCAGCATCCAGCAGGACGTGCTGCGGGCTCAGGTCGAGCTGCTGCGTCTCGACGAAGCCCGGGCGGAGGCTCGAGCGACCGCGATCAGCCGGCTCGCGGAGCTGAACCGCCTGTTGCGGCGGCCTCCGGAAACCCCGATCGAGATCGCGAGACCGCTGGAGCTGCAAGACGACCTGCCGCAGCTCGGTGACTTGCTTGCAGCAGCGCGGAGAAAGAGTCCGGAGCTCGCGGGAGCCGGCCGTGCGATCGAAGTGGCGAGCCGGCGCGTGGATCTGGCGAAGAAGGACTTCTACCCGGACTTCACCGTGAGCGCGGGACCGATGTACCGCGGCGGCCTCGACCCGATGTGGCAGGCCGGCGTCGGTGTCACGCTGCCGATCTTCGCGCGGTCCCGGCAGGGACCTCGTTTCGCGGCAGCGACGGACGAACGGCGCTCGGAGGAGGCACGGGCCGCGTCGGTCGCACTCGACCTCGATTTGCGGACCCGCGAGCGCTTCGAGAGGCTGAAGGCGGCCCTCGAGGTCGCCCGGCTCTACCGCGACGGCGTGCTGGCGATGGACCGGCTTTCCCTCGAGGCCGCTCTCGCGAGCTACCGAACGGGAAAGGCTCCGTTCATCACCGTGCTCGAAGCGCTCAATGCACTCTACGCGGACCGTGAGACGTACCTCGGCCGTGTCGCGGAGGCGGAACGGTGGCGCGTCGCAATTGACGAAGCCGAACCGGGAGCCTCGAGCATGGCCAACTCCACGGTCGCAAAACCGGCCGCTGCCGCCGGCTCGCCGGCTGGACCCCCGATGGGAATGAGGTGACTCCGATGAAACCATCCGTTCGCAAAATCCTGCCGTGGGCCGTGGCGGCCGTATTCGCCGTCGCATTTCTGGCGACCGTGCTGCGCAATGGCAAAGGAGCCGTGGCCGGGCCGTCCGCATCGGCGCCACCTTCGACCTCCCCGGCCCCCGCAGATCGCAAAGTTCTGTACTGGGTCGACCCGATGCACCCGGCGTACAAGTCGGACAAGCCGGGCATCGCACCCGACTGCGGAATGGAGCTCGTCCCGGTTTACGCCGACGCCAGTGCCTCCGCACCGGCTCCTTCCATCGAAGGCTACGCTTCGCTCAACCTTCCTCGCGATCGGCAGCAGGCAATCGGAGTCGCGGTTGGCACGGTCGAACGGCGCGAGCTCGCGAAGACTCTCCGTGCCGTCGGCCGGGTGACTTTCGACGAGCGGCTCCTTCATCGGATCCACGCGAAGTTCGAGGGATACGTCGAGACGCTCCGGGTGGACTACACGGGGCGTCCGGTACGCAAGGGAGAGCCGCTCCTGTCGATCTACAGTCCCGACCTCCTCGCGACTCAACAGGAGTACCTGCTCGCATATCGCGCCAAGAAAGATCTCGCGCGTTCCGGAAACACCGATGTCGCGCGCGGCGCCCTGGATCTCTACGAGTCGGCCCGGCAGAGACTTCTGCTCTGGGACATCCCGGCGGCGGAGATCGCCCGCCTCGAGCGAACGGGACAGCCGCAGAAGGCGCTCACACTGGTCTCACCCGTCGCGGGAATCGTCACGGCCAAGAACGTCGTTCAGGGGGCCCGCGTGATGCCGGCGGACAGCCTGTTCGAGATCTCGGACCTCTCCCGGGTCTGGGTCCTCGCCGACGTCTACGAGTCGGAGGCGCCGTTCGTGCGGGTCGGGCAGTCGGCCCGGATGGCGCTCTCCTATCTACCGGGCCGGGAGTGGACCGGCAAGGTCACGTTCATCGCTCCGGTCGTGAAGCCGGAAACGCGTACCGTCGAGGTGCGCCTCGAGTTCACCAACCCGGATGGGACTTTGAAACCCGAGATGTTCGCCGACGTCGTTCTCGAGAGATCTCTCGGACGCGTCGTCGCGGTGCCGGAAGCCGCGGTGCTTTCGACCGGGACCCGGTCGATCGTCTTCGTCTCGAAGGGCGACGGCAGCTTCGAGCCGCGCGAGGTCGAGGCGGGGACGAAGGCCGAGGGTTTCTGGGAGATCCGTCGCGGTCTGGAGCCCGGAGAGAAGGTCGTCACCCAGGCCAATTTCCTGATCGACTCCGAGTCGAGGCTGAAGGCCGCTCTCGCCGGTCTGGCACCCCCGCCCGGCGGGCACGAAGGTCACAGCGGCGCTTCACCTTCCGGTACGCGCGTGGGCGCACCGCAATCAGCCGCGCCAACACGGAAGAGCGGGACTGCACCTTCGTCGGCTGTCGCGAGTCCGGGGGCCGGTCTGCCCGCGGGGCGCGGATCCGCGCCGCCGGCCGCGCCCACTGCCGATCCGCACGCGGGGCATGCGTCGCAACCCGCACCGACGGCCGATCCGCACGCAGGGCATGGGTCCGCGCCGCCGGCAGCGCCCACTGCCGACCCGCATGCGGAGCATGCGCCGCGGCTCGCTCCGACGCCCGATAATTCCGGGCACTCCCACTGAGTCGGCCGCCATGATCGAAAAGATCATCGCCTTCTCGGCTCGGAACCGGTTCATCGTCCTGGTGCTGACCGGCGCGGCGATCTTCGTCGGCGTCTGGTCGATCTCGAGCATTGCCCTCGACGCGCTGCCGGACCTCTCCGATACGCAGACCATCGTGTACTCCCGGTGGGACCGGAGTCCCGACATCATCGAGGACCAGGTCACCTACCCGATCGTGACGGCGCTGCTCGGCGCGCCCCGCGTCAAGGCGATCCGCGGCCTGTCCGACTTCGGCTTTTCCTACGTCTACGTCATCTTCGAGGAAGGAACCGACATGTACTGGGCGCGCAGCCGGACGCTCGAGTACCTGTCGAAGATCCAGCCGAGGCTGCCGGAGGGAGTGCGCACCGAGCTCGGCCCGGACGCGACCGGCGTCGGCTGGGTCTTCCAGTACGCGCTCGTCGACCGGAGTGGCAAGCACTCGCTCGCCGATCTGCGATCCCTGCAGGACTGGAACGTGCGCTACGACCTCCAGTCCGTGCCCGGAGTCGCCGAAGTCGCGAGTGTCGGCGGCTTTGTGCGGCAGTACCAGGTCAACGTGGATCCCAACCGCCTCGCGGGATACGGGATCCCGCTCATGCGCGTCACGGACGCGATCCGGGAGTCGAACAACGAGGTCGGCGGCCGCCTGATCGAATGGGGCGGGGCGGAGTACATGGTCCGCGCGCGGGGCTACATCCGTTCGATCGCGGACATCGAGCAGATCGTCGTGAAGACGGGCGAGGGAGGAGTTCCCGTGCGCGTCAAGGACGTGGCGCGCGTCGAACTCGGCCCCGAGATCCGCCGGGGCGTCGCCGAGCTCGATGGACAGGGAGAAGTTGCTGCCGGGGTCGTGGTGATGCGCCACGGCGAGAACGCGATGAACGTAATCCGGCGCGTCAAGGAGCGGCTGAAGGCGATTCAGCCCACGCTTCCCGAAGGCGTGGAGATCGTGACCACGTACGACCGCTCGGAACTGATCGAACGGTCGATCCGGACGCTCAAGCACGAACTCATTCTCGAGATGCTCATCGTCTCCCTCGTGATCCTGATCTTTCTGTGGCACATCCCGAGCGCCGTGATCCCGATCGTCACGATCCCGGCGGCGGTCGTCCTCTCGTTCATCCCGATGAACTTCTTCGGGATCAGCTCGAACATCATGTCGCTCGGCGGCATCGCGGTCGCGATCGGCGCGCTGGTGGACGCCGCGGTCGTCGTCGTCGAGAACGCCCACAAGAAGCTCGAGATCTGGGAGGCAACCGGTCGCAAGGGCGACTACAAGGAAATCCTCGTCCGGGCGATCCAGGAGGTCGGCCGTCCGAGCTTCTTCTCGCTGCTCGTCATCGCGATCGCCTTCCTTCCCGTATTCGCCCTGGAGGCCCAGGAAGGGCGGCTCTTTCGACCGCTCGCGTTCACCAAGAACTTCGCGATGGCGATCGCGGCATTTCTGGCGATCACGCTCGACCCGGCGATCCGGCTCCTCTTCACGAGGCTGAAGCGTTACGAGTTCCGGCCACGCTGGCTCGCCGGCATTGCCAACGCCGTCCTCGTCGGTCGGATGCACCCAGAGGAGAGGCATCCCATCTCCCGGGTGCTTTTCCGCCTTTACGAGCCTCCGGCGAAATTCGTGCTTCGCCACCCGCTTCCGGTCATCGGACTCGCCGTGGTCGTCGTCCTTCTCACGATCCCCGCCTACCGGAGGCTCGGCTCCGAGTTCATGCCGCCCCTGAACGAGGGCTCGATTCTCTACATGCCGACAACATTGCCCGGGATCTCGGTGACCGGAGCGACCGACCTGCTTCAGCGTCAGGACCGACTTCTCCGACAGTTCCCGGAGGTCGAGCGGGTCTTCGGAAAGTCGGGACGTGCCGAGACGTCCACCGACCCCGCTCCCTTTTCGATGATGGAGACGGTCGTCATCCTGAAACCGGAAGCGCAGTGGCGAACCCGGGACCGCTGGTACTCCTCCTGGGCGCCCGGCTTCCTGAAGCGCGTGCTGCGGCCTCTGTGGCCGGAGACCATCTCGTGGGACGAGCTCGTCAACGAGATGAACACTACCCTGACGCTCCCCGGGCAGACGAACGCGTGGACGATGCCGATCAAGAACCGTATCGACATGCTGACGACCGGAGTGCGGACACCGGTCGGCATCAAGGTCTTCGGTTCGGATCTCGGGGAAATCGAGCGGATCGGACGGCAACTCGAGCAGGTGCTCCAGCAGGTTCCGGGCACCCGCAGCGTCTACGGAGAACGGGTGGCCGGCGGATTCTTCATCGACTTCGACTTGAACCGTCCCGAAATCGCGCGCTACGGCCTGACCGTCAAGGAGGTCCAGGACGTCATCATGTCCGCCATCGGCGGAGAGAACGTGACGACGACGGTCGAGGGGCGCGAACGGTACCCCGTCAACGTCCGATACTCGCGGGAGCTCCGAGACGACCCGGCGGAGCTCGCGAGGGTTCTCGTCCCGGGGATGGGAGGCGCCCAGATCCCGCTCGGCCAGCTCGCCACGATCCGGCTGGTCGAGGGACCTTCGATGATTCGGGACGAAAACGGGCGGCTCTCCGGATACGTCTACGTCGACGTGGATACGCAGCACCGCGATCTCGGAGGCTACATTGCCGACGCGAAGAGCGCAGTCGCCGCGAACCTGAAGATCCCCACGGGATATGCGCTCGTCTGGAGCGGGCAGTACGAAGCGATGGCGCGGGTGCGCGAGAAGATGAAAGTCGTCCTCCCGGTAACTCTTTTCCTCATCTTCGCGCTTCTCTATGCCAACACGAAATCGCTGGCGAAAACGATGATCGTCCTGCTTGCCGTCCCGTTCTCAGCCGTCGGCGCGATCTGGCTCCTCTACGCCCTCGGCTACCACATTTCGATCGGCGTCTGGGTCGGGCTGATCGCGCTCCTCGGCCTGGATGCGGAGACCGGCGTCTTCATGCTGCTCTACCTGGATCTTTCGTACGCCGATGCGAAGGCTCACGGGAGGATGCGGGACCGCGCCGATCTAAACGAGGCGATCCTTCACGGTGCGGTGAAACGCGTCCGCCCGAAGGTCATGACCGTCGCATGCGCCTTCTTCGGCCTGGTTCCGATCATGTGGTCAACCGGTACCGGCGCCGACGTGATGAAGCGCATCGCTGCACCGATGATCGGGGGACTGTTCACTTCATTCTTGATGGAGCTTCTCGTCTATCCCGCGGTCTACCTGCTCTGGAGGTGGCACACGGAAGTGAAGAAGGCGAGCCAGACGGCTCCGGGCGTGGCGGTCGCCGTCGAGCGCGCGCCAGGAGGCTGACGTCGGCAGATCGCGACCAGGCTGGCGGCGGTCCCGCATCCCGTCCTGCCCTGCGGATCTTGGGATGCGGGTTCTGGACACGGAAGGAGGAGACATGAGTTCGAAAAACGCAAAGGTGACCGATCCCGTCTGCGGCATGACCTTCGATGAGGACAAGGCAGCCGGGAAGCGGGAGTATCAGGGAACGACGTTCTATTTCTGCAGCGACTCGTGCCGGAAGCGCTTCGATTTGGAGCCGTCCCGGTACGCGACCCGAACATCGCAGGGACCGAGACGAGATTAGGGGCGTCATCGCGTCTCACCCGAGAGACCGGCAAGCCATCTTTTCGGAACGCACGGGGGTGCAAGCGCATCAGTGACGCTTCCGGCGGGCACCGTATCGTCAGACTCCGAGAGGAGGTCTGAAATGATCCGTTCTTCCAAGAGACGCTGGGTGAGCCGAACCGCCCTCCCGGCGGGAATCGTCGTGATCGCGCTCGCGACGACGCGCTGCGGAGGAAACGACGGACCGACGGCCCCGGCCGCTTCTGCGGTCGTTTTGACGAACGCCAGGGTCGTGGTCGGCGGTGAGATCGTCAACGGCCTGACGCTTCCCCGCGCGCATGGCGAGGCTGGTAGCACGCGCTTCGAGGCGTCTCTCCTGCGGGACGGTCGGCCCGCGCCCGGTCAGGTCGTTCGCGTCCAATTCGACCGGCCGACCAACTCGGGGATGATGAACACTGGCGGAATGTTCTCTCTCTACGACGACGGGACCCACGGAGACCCGATGCCGGGAGACGGGATCTACTGCTATGAGGACATAAGCGGCCAATACGGGTGCCACAGCGAGAACGCAGCGCCGGGTCAGTATCACTACGACTTCTGGGGAATGCACGACGGCATGCACGAGAGCAACCACGTGATGGTCACGGTCACCATCAATCCATGAAACGCCAGATTGATGCGGGTTCTCCGAAACACCGGAAACGAAGCCTTCCAGATCCAGGTGCTAGTCGGGACGGACGTCGGTCAGCCAGTGGCGGTCTCTCTCGACATGCAGCGTCGCCCGGACCCTCGTCCCGTCGGCTGGCAAGGTTCCGACGTCAGACCCACGGACCTCGAAGGCCATCGTCATAGGCTCCCAAAGACCCTCCACGCGTTCGTGGTCCACAGTGACGGTTCCCGCCGCCGTATCGCGCGAGACGATCTTTCCGCGTAGCTCATAGGTCTTCTCGGCGCCGGCCGCGGGGGTGACGTTCTCTGCGGACGGTGAAGGCGGTGGCGCTGCCGGTTTCCCCCTGCAACCCGGCAGCGCAGCAAACCCGATTCCGAGCAGGATTGCAGCGCTCCATGTCTTCATTCATCGCCTCCCTTGCTCGCGGGTCTGCAAGAGCGGAACCAATCAGCCTCTTTCCGTGGCTGCCCCACGTCTCTCGGAAGAGTCCGGTGGAAGACGGAATTCCACATGAGCGTCGCGGTGTGGGTCGGCTACATCGCGCTCTTCGGGACGGCGGTCCAGACCGCGGTCGTCATGGTCGTCTACCTCGAGGAGGCGCTCCACCGGAAGGCGGAGGAGGGACCCCTGACGAAGTCGTCGATCCGGGACGCCGCGATGGAAGGGGCGGTCCTGCGCCTCCGGCCGAAGCTCATGACGGTTTCGACCGTCGTCTTCGGGCTGCTCCCCATCATGTGGGTCCACCCACACGGACTCGGAAGTGATGAAGCCCATCGCCGCGCCGGTTCTCGGAGGAATGCTTTCGTCCCTCGCGCACGTTCT
>DASUAD010000223.1:0-3323 GCA_035763965.1 Thermoanaerobaculia bacterium
CTTGCCGGAGAGACCCGGATGGCGGCGGGATGAGGATCGCGGGTCTTCTCGCCGGCGCTCTCTTCGCCGTCGCGGCGGCCTCGGCGGAGGCCGCCGTCGAAGGCCGACCGTCCGCCGCGCAGGCGTCTCCTCTTCAGGCGCGCGTCGACGCGGCGCCTCCCGGCTCGATGGTCGAGGTCGCCCCCGGGACCTATCGCGGCGATCTCGTGCTCCACCGTCCGATCCGGCTCGTGGGGCGGGGCCGCCCGCTCCTCCTCGGATCCGGAACAGGAAGCGTCGTGCGCATCCGGGCGGACGGCGTCACCGTCGAGGGGTTCGACGTCGACGGCCGCGGCGGCGGAGACCTCGGCCGCGACTCCTCCGGCGTGCACGTCGCCGCGAGGAACGCGACCGTCCGGGACTGCCGGATCGTCCGGACACTGTTCGGGATCTATCTTCACCGGGCGGACGGAGCGGTCGTCGAGAGATGCGACATCCGCGGAATTCCGGGCAAGGAGCCGGGAGAGAAGGGCTCCGGCGTGCACGTCTGGGCGACCGACGGCTTCCGGCTCTCGGGAAACACGATCCGCGACGTGCGCGACGGCTTCTACATCCAGTCCTCTTCGCACGGCGTCGTCGAGCGCAACGTCGCCCGCGACCTCCGCTACGGGCTCCACTACATGTTCGCCGACGACAACCGGTTCGAGGACAACCTCTTCGAGAACGGCGCGGCCGGGGCGGCGCTCATGTACTCGCGCCGGATCGTCTTCCGGCGGAACCGATTCCTCCACAACCGCGGGGTCGCGTCGGTCGGCCTCCTTCTCAAGACGTGCGACGAAGTCACGGCGGAATCGAACCTCGTCGCGGACAACGCCCGGGGGATCTTCCTCGAAGGCTCGACGAAGAACCTGTTCCGGGGCAACGTCATCGCCGAATCCGACTCCGCGATCGTGTTGTACGACTCGTGCTCGGAGAACCGGTTCGAGGGAAACTCGTTCGTCGAGAACTTCACGCCGCTCGAGCTCGTCGGCCGTCGGACCGACACCCGGTTCGACGGCAACTACTGGTCGGGAAACGACGTGCCGGACTTGGACGGCGACGGGGTGAGCGATCGCGAATACCGTCTCTCCTCGGTCTTCGATCACTTCCGGGGAAACCTGACGGCCGCGGACCTCTTCACGCAGAGTGTCTCCGCCGCCGCTCTCGCGGCAGCCGAACGCGCGCTTCCGGTGCTCGACCCGGCGCCGGTCGCCGATTCGAGGCCGCTCGCGCGACCCCCGCGGCTGCCGGACGTGCCGCGCCCTCCGGCCGCAGCGGCCGGTCCGGACGCGACGGGTCTCGCCGTCTCGGCGCTCGCGCTCGCCGCCGGGATGCTCGTGTTCACGCGGGGACGCCGATGATCCGGTTCGAGAACCTCACCAAGCGCTACGGCGCGACCGAAGCGGTCGCCTCGCTGACGCTGTCGGTCGAGGCGGGCGAGGCCGTCGCGCTCCTCGGGCCGAACGGATCGGGAAAGACGACGTCGCTCAAGGCCGCGGCCGGACTCATCCGTCCGACCGAGGGGCGCGTGGTCGTCGGCGACCCTCCCGAGAATGCCCTGCGGCCGTCGGCCCGGCGGACGATCTCCTACCTCCCCCAGAAGGTGGCCTTCCCGGACGCGCTCACCGGCCGCGAGGTCCTCGAGTTCTACCGCGCGCTCCGATCGGCTCCGGTCGGCCGCACGGCCGACGTGCTCAAGTTCGCGTCGTTGAACGGCGCCTCCAACCGCGCGGTCGGGACCTATTCGGGCGGAATGGTCCAGCGGCTCGGCCTCGCCGGCGCCGTCCTGCCGAACGCACCGGTGCTGCTCCTCGACGAACCGACCGCCGCGCTCGATCCGGACGGCCTCTGCGCGTTCTATGGACTCGTCGAGCGCCGCCGGCGCGAGGGGCACACGCTCTTCTTCACCTCGCACCAGATGGGAGACGTCGAACGCCTCGCAGACCGGCTGCTCCTCCTCGTCGAGGGCCGGCTCGCCGCCTCACTCTCGCAGGCCGAGCTGGCGCGGCGTCTCGGCGAACGCGGCGTCATGCGCCTGTCGCTGGATCGGCGTCCCGAGGGCCTGCTCGAGCGGGTGCGGGCGATCGCCCCAGGAGCGTCCTGGGCGGCGGAGGATCTCGTCGTGCCCGGACCGGCGTGGGAACGCCCGCGCGTGATCGCCCTCGTCGCCGCGAGCGGGGCGGAGATCCGCAACCTCGTCGCCCGGGAAGGACGGCTGGACGAGCTCTACCGGGAGCTCCTTCCCGCAATCCAAAGGTCGTCCGAGCCCGGGAATGCGGCATGATGAGCACGGAAGGAGTCCCGATGCGAGAACCGGAATCGACGGACGGAGCAAGAATCGAGCACGAGAGACTGCGACAAGAGCTCGAAAAGGCGACGACGGTCGGCGGCGAAACGGCGGAAGCTGCGCGCGCCGTCATGAAAGTGCTGCTGCCGCACATGCTGCTCGAGGAGGAGTTCGCGATTCCGCCGGTCAGGCTGCTGCCGCGCCTCGCGCGGGGGGAGTTCACACCGGACATGGAACGGATCCTGCCGAAGACCGAGATGATGAAGGCCGAGCTTCCCCGGATGCTGAACGAACACGTGCTCATCGTCGAGGCGCTTCGGGGGCTCCTGCAGGCCGCGTTGAAGGAGCGACACGAAGGATACGCGAGCTTCGCGCAGAAGCTGATCCTCCACGCCCAGCAGGAGGAGGAGGTCTTCTACCCCGCCTCGATCCTCGTCGGCGAATACGTGAAGCTGAAGCTCGGGCGATCGTGAAACGCGGGGAGCTCGCAGCCGTCGCACTCTGCGCGAGGCAGGAGCTCCTCCTCTCCGCCCGGTCCCGGTGGACGCAGATCTTCGCGGCGGTCTTCGGCGCGCTCTCGCTCGCCGTGGCCGCCTCGGGATACGTCCTCTCCGGCGGCGGCGGGTTCGAGGACTTCGCGCGCACCGCGACGTCTCTGGCGAGCCTGATCGTCCTGCTCGTGCCGGTCACCGCGCTCACGATCGGCGTACTCCAGCTCGCTCCCGAACGGGGAGCGGCCGAGATCCTCTACTCCCAGCCGGTCCCGAGGCGCGCGATCCTGCTCGGAAGGGTCGTCGGCCTCTTCACGGCCCTCGCGGCTGCCCAGACGATCGGCCTCGGCGCAGCCGGACTCGTCATCTTCTGGAACGCCGGGGGGGACGGACTCCCCGCCTACGCGCTCCTGCTCGCCGCGTCCTTCGCGCTGACTGCGATTTTCCTCGGGATTGCGGCGCTCCTCGGCGCCGGGGGCGCCGTCCGGCGCTCCCGTGCCCTCGCCCTGGCGTTGATCGTCTGGTTC
>DASUAD010000224.1:0-4443 GCA_035763965.1 Thermoanaerobaculia bacterium
CGGACGCCGCGAGAAACACCCGTACGAAACCGATGGAGAGCGTTCCCGCTGGAAGCGCCCGCGTCGCGGTGCGCGGGTTGGCCGCGTCGATTTCGCGGTCCGCGAGACGGTTGTGCGCCATCGCGGCGCTCCGCGCACCGATCATCGCGAGGAGAATCTTTCCCAGAACGGCCGGATCGGGCCAGCCTCCCGCGGCGAGAATCGCGGAGAGAATCGCGAACGGCAACGCGAAGAGGGTGTGCGAGAAGCGGATCATCTCGAGCGTCGTGCGAAGCGCACCCGGGGGCCCCGACGGCTGTTTCGGTACCGAGACGCTCATCGTGATCGCCGGTGGGGCGCCCGGCGAGGCGCCGGACTCTTTCCTCCGCTTCCCTCCCACCGGAAGCTCTCCCCGGGAAGCTCGAACCCGAGGAGCCGGGCCACGCGCCCGCACCAGGCGTCGAGAAACCGCGACATCGAGGGGTCGCTCACGTAGAACGCCGGACTCGGCGGCGCGAGGATCGCACCGGCGAGCGTCGCGCGCCGCATGTTCTCGATGTGGACGAGTGAATAGGGCGACTCGCGGAACGCGAGGACGAGCGGGCGTCGCTCCTTGAGGCAGACGTCGGCCGCCCGCTGGAGGAGGTTGCGCGAGACGCCGTTCGCGATCGAGCCGAGCGTTCCCGCGCTGCAGGGGATCACCGCCATGCCGGCGACGGGGTACGAGCCGGATGCGATGGTCGCGCCGACGTCCCGGTTGTCATGCAGCTCGACCCGGCGCAGGAATGTGCGGGGCAGCCCGAGGCGGGAGAGCCACGCCTCCGCCGATCGGATGCCGCCGTCGAGCTCATTGCGCGCGACGTCGAGACTCGACCCGGAGAAGACGAGGTGCAGTCGCGACACGGCGCTCGCGCGGGCGGCGAGCTCGACGAACCTCGCAGGCAGCGAGGCGCCCGACGCTCCCGAGACTCCGACGACGATTTCTCTTCCCGGCACGCGCTGAGTCTAAGCGGAGGCGGGACCCGGACCCGGGGCCGGATCCGAGCCGGCGGTCAGGGCCGCGGTGATCGCGAGCGGCCGTCAAGACTTCCGTCGGCTGGCAACCGAAGTTTGCAGCCGCGCGGGCGTCGCCGTTTCAACGAGTTCGGCGCGATTTTCGATTCTCCGCCGACAGCTTTCTCTGCGGCGATCAGAGCGGCTGCCCACGCCGTTTCCGGCGCAACGCCTTGCGCCACAGCAGTTCGGCGCCGGAATCCCGCCGCGGCACGGTTCTCGCCTCCTGCGGCCCGCAAGAAAAACGCAGGAGGTGCCGATGGAGGACGCCTGATCCCGGGAAAGCTCGATGAGGACAGAAAGACATCCCGAACCCGATTCGACACACCACTCCCGTTCCCCGGATGCGCATCTCTCTCTCGACAGTCCGACATGAAGGAGCTTCGAATGATCGGTCGAACATCTCTCTCTGCACGCTTTCTCCGGGTCGGCGCCGGTCTCCTCGGCGCGTCCGTTCTGCTTCTCGCGCCTCCGTCACTCGCGGCCGACACCGCGGGTCCGGCTGCCGCGGGCGGGAAAGTCAACATCAACCAGGCCTCGGTCGAACAGATCGCGTACCTGCCACGAATCGGCGCGAAGGTTGCCGCTCGCGTCGTCGACTACCGAAAGACCCACGGGCAGTTCGCGCGAGCCGAGGACCTCATGGAGGTCAAGGGAATCGGCGAAAAGCTCTTCCTGACCCTGAAGCCGTACGTCGCCGTGAGCGGTCCCACCACCCTCGCCGCAAAGGTCCGTCTGGGCTCTTCCCGAAAACGAGAAGCTGCCCCTCCTGCCAACGACAAGCCCTCACAGAAGTCCGCTCCGGCCTCCGTCCCCGCGGGCAAGGGACGGTGACGATCGTGCCCGCCCGGGGCCGCTTGCGCGGTCCCGGGCTTTCCCGGTGGTGCCGGGGGTTTTCGTCAGTGGAGCTCGTCGTCGTGCTCGCGCTCGCGGCGGCTCTCCTCGCGACGACGGCGAGCGGCGCGTTTCAGCTCCAGGCGGCTCTCGCCGTGCGCTCTGCTGCTGCCGAGCTCGCCGCCACCTTCTTTCGCGCGCGGGCGCTCGCGGCGACGATGGGCGTCACGGTCGGAATCAAGTTTCGAAGCGACGGCGGGCGATACGAGTGGGCACTCTACCGGGACGGGAACGGCAACGGGGTCCGGACGGCGGAGATCAATTCGGGCGTCGATCGATCGCTCGGACTGGCGTTCGCGTGGCCGAGAAGCGACGTCCGTCCCGGCATCCTGACGGGAACTCCCGTTCCGGACCCGAGCTCACCCGGCCAGAATCTCGACCGGGTCGAAGACCCGATCCGTTTCAACAACTCGGACATCTGTTCGTTTTCTCCGGTCGGCGAGAGCACCCCCGGCTCGGTGTATCTGTGGGACGGTCGTGATCGCATGGCGGTCGTCCGCGTTTTTGGCCGGAGCGCGAAGGTCCGAACCCTGTACCACTTCCGGGGAGAGAAGAGCTGGAGAAAATGAACGGATCTTCAGCCGGACCCGGCGCGATCAGCCGAGCGGGTAGGCGCGCGCGTCTTCGCCCGGAGGTCCCCAGAGCAGAGCATCGCGGTGCGATGCTCCCGCTGGTACGCGCCCGCCCGCGGCGATGCAGCCGCGAAGCTCGGAGTCGACGCCCACCTCGACGCCGTCCCAGATCGCGCTCTCGACCAATCGGGCTTTTCGACCGATCGACGCGCGCCCGATGACGCTCGAGACCGCCTCGAAGCCTCTCGAGCGCTCGAGGGAAAGGACGCGCGTCGGCGCATCGAACTTCCCGGCCTCCGGCGCGAATGGTCCGCCTCGAGTGAGCGCCTGGCGGGTCGCGCGGAGGAAATCGCGCGCCGTTCCGAGATCCGAGAACGGACCGTCGTGCAGGAGCCAGCCGATGGTCTCGCGACCCTCGTCGAGGACCGGTTGCCACAGGTCGGCGACGAGGGATCGCTCTCCGGCGGGAATCCGCCGAAGGAGGTGGGCAGAGAGCACGCAAACGCCGGTGTAGAGGAGCGGCCAGGCGGATTCCCTGCCGAACGCGACGATCCGATCGCCGTCCGAGGTGAGCGGCGTAAAACGAGCCGGCTCCGGATTCTCGGTCACGAGCAGGGTCGCCGCGTGTCGGAGGGCCCGGTGTCGTTCGAGAAGCGCTCCGAAATCGGGGTCGATCGCCGCGTCCGAGTTGACGACGAGGAAGTCTCCATCGCGGAGCCAGCCGGCGGCGTTGGCGAGGGCGCCCGCGGTTCCGAGGAGCGTCGGCTCGCGGAAGAACCGAATGCGGGGTGCGGAGATGGAGCGTTTCGCCAGGTGGCTCTCGATCGCCTCGCCCAGGTGGTGCAGATTGATTCCGACTTCGGAGACGCCCGCCTCGGCGAGTCTCCGGAGGTGCGCGCGGACCAGCGGAACGTTCAGGTAAGGGAAGAGGGGCTTCGGGATCGACTCGGTCACCGGCCGGAAGCGAACACCGCGGCCGGCGGCGAGGAGCATCGCCTTCAAGAGGCCTACTTCTCGCTGCCAGCGCCGGCGACCCGGGCAGGTCGCAGAGCGGCGAAATCAGGCATGAAGACCTCGAGACCCAAGGAAGGCGTCGTTTTCGAGTACCCCGCGACGAGTTGGTCCTTGTAGTGATCCAGGAAGAAATCAAAGGGATCTTTCGGGGCCTGGTCGACGATCTTCAAGTCGGCGTCGTGCATCGTCAGCTTACCGAATCGCAGAGTGCCTCCGCGGTAGTGCATGAAGTTCGACGCGCCGCGACCGGTGGAAGGCCGGTCTTCACCGAAAAACTGAACGAGCCGATCCGGTTCCATCCTCACAGTCGAAATCCTTCCTTCGATCCGAGGGGGAGGCAACATACGACCGGGATCCATGACGATGTCGTTTCCAGAGGTCTCGACTCCTCGCGCCTTTTTCAGATCGATCAACTTGCCGAGTTTCAATTTGAAGAGAGACATGAGACCCCGGACTGGCATGTGCATCAGCTTGATCGCGGTTGGATGCAGTCGGATCCGGCCCTCGGGGGTGACGTCAAGCTTTCCGGTCATCTCGATCGGGACGCCGACTCTTCCGAGCTTCGCCTTCTGTCGAATCTGATCGCCTTCGATATTGATCGAGATCTTCTTCAACGGAGAGTCGGGATCGGCGAACACGTAGCGGTTCATGAGGTTTGCGAGACTGGCCGAGTTCATCGCGATCTCGGCGGAACGAATTTTCAGATAAAACGATGCTTTGTCATCGAAGACCGGCGTCTCGCCGGGATGCGTGGATATCAGCGACCCGCTCAGGCTCCGGATCTCCAGGACGACGGCTTCGTCCACGCGGAAGTGAACGTTCCTCATTTCTGTCTGGACCTCCGCGCCGGGCGCTCGGGCCGGAGGACCGCCAACGGGCTTCGGAGCGGATCTCTCTGACGTCCTGGACCCGCCACCGCAACCTGGATGAA
>DASUAD010000225.1:0-4011 GCA_035763965.1 Thermoanaerobaculia bacterium
CTACGCGCGATCTCCCAGGAACACGGGGAGCACGCTCAGGCACTTCGCGAGGAGGTGCGGCGCCTCGGCGGAGACCCGGACGACTCTTCGGGAGCGTGGGGCGCGTGGGCGAAGACGGTCGAAGGGACCGCGAAGCTCTTCGGCGATGCGTCGGCGCTGAAAGCGCTCAAGGAAGGGGAGGAGCACGGCCTGAAGGATTACGAGGAGGCGATCGACGACGTGGACGAACCCGCGCGGGGCCTTTTCATGACCCGACTCATCCCGGCGCAGCAGCGCCACATCGGGACACTCGACGCGATGATCGCGAAGATCAGCAGATCTGGAGACTGAGTTCAGTACACCCCGCCTGTGAGGTACACGATCGCGGTCCACACGCCGCGGCTGAAGCGGAAGGTCAGGATCGGCAACACGACCGCGGCCGTGCACCACACCGCGAGGCTCGTCGCGAGCGGCCAGAGGGGGCCGAACCCGGCTCCAGCCATCAGCACGATCGCGGTCAGGAGCGTGTTGATGTCGAGCGAGCCGACCCACTGGCCGTGCTCGCGCGCGAATCCGACGCCGCAGCGGTCGCACTGGTCGTTCATACGGAAATAGGTCGCGAACAGCTTCCCCTGGCCGCAGACCGGGCACTTGAGACGCAGACCCCGCCAGATCACGATCTTCCAGTAGCCCTCGGGCCACTCGCCGCGGTGGTGCGCGGTCGTCGGCCGCCAGGCGAGGACCGGAGAGTTGCTGCGGGCCGGGTCGCGGGCGGGTTCACTCATGCAATGAGGATGCTCACAGAGGGAACCTCGCGCCCTCCTGCGCGATTCCAAATCCTTTCCGCTCGAGGTCTCTGCGCGCCGGGAGGTCGCGGAAAAGCCGGTTCGTGTGGTTCAGGTGGACGAAAACGACCCGGGCCGGAGGCGCCGGCGCTCTCCCCCCGAACCTCGCCACGGTCTCGGGTACGAGCGGATGCGGGATGTCGCGGATCGACCGCCCCGGGATCTCGTCGGCGGAAAAGAACGTCCCGTCGAGGAATGCCGTGAGTGATGACTCGCGCACGAGCTCTTCGATCCGCCGATTCCACTTCTCCCACTTGTCGATGTCCGGGAGCCAGAGCAGCTTTCGTTTCGGCCCCGAAACGACCCAGGCGACCGTGTCCGAGTCCTCGTCGCGGTGAGGCACCGTGAGCGCGGTCGCGCGAATCGCCGGCGTCAGCACGAACTCGACGCCCGGCGTGATCTCGCGAATCTCGATGTTCTCGAGCGCGACGAGGCGCTTCCACGGACCGTTCTCCCGGAGAAAGCGCGCCATGGACGCGGTGCAGTAGACCGGGAGCTGCTTCGCGCCGAGCACCTCGCGTCCGAGCTGCGCGAGCCCGAGGTAGTGCCCGATGTGAGCGTGCGTGAGCAGGATCGCGTCGGGAAGGCCTCCGAGGCGCTCGACCTGCTCGCGGAAATCCGGCGTCGCGTCGACGATGAACCGGCGTCCCGCGGCGTGATCCACGAGACCGAGCGAAGCGACGAGCCTCCGTTTCGAGGGATCCCGGCGCGCCTCGACGCAGAGCTGCTGGCGGCAACCGAGGTGCGGCACGCCGCCGTCCTGCGCAATCCCCAGCACGACCGCCTCGACGCCGCCGGAGACGGCGACCGAACGTCGCTGCGATTCTCCGACGGCGCACGCCAGGAAAAGGGCCGTAAAGACTGCCGCTCGGCGCATCAGGCGTATTCTTTCCCGGTCGCGGGCCCTCCCGGCATGGGATCTGCTCTCAAGGCCCGACTGGAGGAATACGACATGTCTCGAAGCCGCGTTTCACGCCAGACGATGCGTGCTCTGGGTCCCGTGGTCATCCCGCTGGTGACCCGGATCGCGATCCCGATCGCCCTGGAAAGCCTCCGCAAGCGCAAGTTTGCCGCCGACGATTTCGTGGGCGAATCGGAAGACACGTTGAAGGAGAACATCAAGAAGACGCGCTCGGACATCGACGAGGTCAAGGACGAAGCCGTCTCCCGCGGAAAGAAGCTGTACGACGAGGCGCGCCGCGAGGGAACGGAGTTCCTGGAGGTGCTGCTGCGCAAGGGGCTCGGCATCGCCAACGAGTGGGCGCAGAGCCTGGGCGAGCCGCAGGTGAAGCGCCGCAGGTTCCGGCTCGGCCCGGTCGTCGCCCTGGTCGCGCTCGTCGGCACGGGTCTCGTTCTGGTGAGTCGCCGCTGACCGCGCGCGTCGCGGTGATCCGGCCCACTGAAGCCGCGCGTCGCGCGGTGATCAGCCGACCGCCAGCCTCTTGTACTTGATCCGGTGCGGCTGCTCGGCTTCCAGGCCGAGCCGCCGCTTCCGGTCCGCCTCGTATTCCTGGTAGTTCCCCTCGAACCACACTGTGCGGCTGTCTCCCTCGAACGCGAGCACGTGCGTCGCGATGCGGTCGAGGAACCAGCGGTCGTGGCTGATGACGACCGCGCAGCCTCCGAACTCGACCAGCGCTTCCTCGAGCGCGCGCAGGGTGTCGACGTCGAGATCGTTGGTCGGCTCGTCCAGGAGGAGAAGGTTCCCGCCGCGCTTCAGGGTTCGAGCAAGGTGCAGCCGGTTCATCTCGCCGCCGGAGAGGTCGCCGACTCTCTTCTGCTGATCGGGTCCCTTGAAGTTGTACATGGCGACGTAGGCGCGCGCCGGGATCTCGCGTTTGCCGAGCACGATCTTGTCCGCTCCGCCGGAGATCTCCTCGAAGACGGTCTTCGCGGGACTCGGCCGATCGCGATCCTGGTCGACATACGAAAGGACGACAGTCTCTCCGATCGTGAGCCGGCCCGCGTCGGGCTTCTCGAGACCCACGATCATCTTGAAGAGCGTCGTTTTCCCCGCGCCGTTCGGCCCGATTACGCCGACGATGCCGCCGCGCGGGAGGTCGAAGGAGAGATCGTCCATCAGGACCCGGTCGCCGTACGCTTTCCGCACGCCCTCCGCCCGCACGACGACGTCCCCGAGCCGCGGACCCGGCGGGATGTAGATCTCGCGCGTCTCGATGCGTGACTCGGGGCCTCCTTCCGCCAGCAGCGACTCGTACCGCTCGATGCGCGCCCGGCCCTTCGCGTGGCGCGCCCGGGGCGCCATCCGCACCCACTCGAGCTCGCGCTGCAGTGTGCGGCGGCGCGCGGACTCCTGCTTCTCCTCGACGGCGAGGCGGGCTTCTTTCTGCGCGAGCCAGCTCGAGTAGTTTCCCTGCCACGGGATTCCGGCGCCGCGGTCGAGCTCGAGGATCCAGCCGGCGACGTTGTCGAGGAAGTAGCGGTCGTGCGTGACGGCGACGACGGTTCCCGGGAACTCCGCGAGGTGCCGCTCCAGCCACGCGACGGATTCCGCGTCGAGATGGTTCGTCGGCTCGTCCAAGAGAAGCAGATCCGGCCGCTCGAGGAGAACCTTGCAGAGGGCGACGCGGCGGCGCTCGCCGCCCGAGATCTTTGTCACATCCGCATCGGGGGGCGGCAGGCGCAGGGCGTCCATCGCGATCTCGAGCTGGCGGTCGAGCTCCCAGGCGTTCGACGCCTCGATCGCGTCCTGGACGCGCTGGTACTCGGCCATGAGGCGCTCGCTCTCCCCCTCGGAGAGATCGCTCGCGAGCTTCTCGTTCAGCTCGTCGAATCGCGCGAGGAGAGCGCGCGTCGCCGCGACCCCTTCCTCGACGTTGCCGAGAACGGTCTTCGAAGAGTCGAGACGCGGGTCCTGCGAGAGGAATCCGATCCGCGTGCCTTCCGCCGGGAACGCTTCGCCGGCGAAGTCCTTGTCCTCGCCGGCCATGATGCGCAGCAGCGTGGACTTCCCGGCGCCGTTGGGGCCGAGGACACCGATCTTGGCGCCGGGCAGGAACGACAGCCAGATCCCGCGGAGGATCTCCCTCTGCGGCGGCACGACCTTCCGCAGGTTGACCATCGTGAAGATGTACTGGTGGGCCATTCGGAGCGCGATCGTAAAACGGGAAACGGGAAAGGGGAAACGAAAGATGCGATCTAGTTGCCGGGCTCTCCGTTTTCCGTT
>DASUAD010000226.1:0-2812 GCA_035763965.1 Thermoanaerobaculia bacterium
CGATGCGGGCGGACCTCGTCTCCTTGGACGGTGAGATCCGCCGGGCGAGCGCGCTCGTGGACCGCGCCGCCGAGGCCGGGATGGAGGTATCGAAGGTCCGGTTCGATCTCGTCTCCGCGACGAACGCGCTGACGAAAGCCCGGTCGGAGGTTCACCTCTTCCGCCCCTCTGCCGTGCACGCCGCCGTCGTCGAAGGCCTGACGGTCGCGCGCAAGGCCGCGGTCGGCGGGGAGGCCCGGTTGAAAGAGCGGGATTTCCGTCGGCGGGGGCTCTTCGTCTCGCTCGGGCTGATCCTCCTGTCGATCGCGGCGCTCGTGGTCCGGATTCGCGAACGGGACCGCCGCCCGCCGGAGTCCGGGGGTTCCCCGCCGGGGGAGCCTTGACCGAACGCGTGCGCCCGGGCCGAACCGTGTTGGAAAAGGAGGTCGAGGGATGAAGAAGGACTCGCGAATCGCCCTGACCGTCGTCTCTCTGTTCTGGGCCGGCTGGATCGCGCTGACCGCGTCCTCGACGGCGACCATGCCCATGCAGAAGAAAGCGAAGGAGCTGGGCTTCCCGTCGGACAACTGCCTCTACTGCCACAACGAGAAGCTGCCCAAGAAGGGCGCGGTGACCAACAACCGGCGCGGAGAGTGGCTGGTCTCGGAGAAGGAGAAGAGGCACGCGAAGGAAGTCGATGTGAGCTGGCTGAAGTACTACCCTTTCGAGGAGAAGAAGTAGAGCGGAAATCGGGACCGCGGGATCGCGCGAAAAGCGATCGGCAGGCCGCGCTCTCGAATCGGGCCGTCGGAGGCCGATTCGTCGCGCTCGAACCCGGGGAATCCCTCCGATCGGCCAGAATGGGTCCTGATGTAAATGAATTAGAGAGGCCTTTCCGTCGCCGATAGGATCAGCCTATCTCCGACGTTTTCGGAGGAGTCACCGATGCGCGCCTTGGAAGCCGAGAAGAAGCAGGACACCGGCGTCGCCCCGACGGAGAAGAAGGATGCGCTGGTGGTGATCGACCAGCGGACCGGGAAGTCCTACGAGATCCCGATCACCGACGGGACGATCCGTGCGATCGATCTGCGCCAGATCAAGACGGACGCGCAGGACTTCGGGCTGATGACGTACGACCCCGCGTTCATGAATACCGCCTCGTGCCGGAGCCGCATCACGTACATCGACGGGGACAAGGGGATCCTGCGCTACCGCGGCTACCCGATCGAGCAGCTCGCCGAGAAGTCCAGCTACCTCGAGGTCGCGTACCTGCTCCTGAACGGCGAGCTGCCGACGAAGACGCAGCACGACGAATGGGTGCACCACATCACCTTCCACACGATGCTGCAGGAGTCGTTGAAGAAGTTCGTGGACGGCTTCAACTACGACGCGCACCCGATGGGAATGCTGATCGCGGCCGTCGCCGCCATGTCGACGTTCTACCCGGACGCGCGCAGCATCCACGATCCGATCTCGCGGCAGACGCAGACCTGGCGGCTGATCGCCAAGATGCCGACGCTCGCCGCCCTGGCCTACCGGCACAGCGTGGGAATGCCCTACGTGTATCCGGACAACGACCTCTCCTACACCGAGAACTTCCTGAACATGCTGTTCAAGATCCCGTCGGCGGGCTGGCGACCCGACCCCGTCCTGGTGCGCGCGCTCGACGTCCTCTTCATCCTCCATGCCGACCACGAGCAGAACTGCGGCACACATGCGATGCGGGGGATCGGCTCTTCACACACCGATCCCTATTCGGCCGTGGCGGGTGCGGCGGCCGCGCTCTACGGGCCACTGCACGGCGGAGCCAACGAAGAGGTCCTGAAAATGCTCCGCGAGATCAACTCAATCTCCCGGGTTCCCGGATTCATCAAAGAGGTCAAAGAGGGCAAAGGTGAGAAGCGGCTCATGGGCTTCGGCCACCGCGTCTACAAGAACTATGACCCCCGGGCCAAGATCATCAAACGCATCGCGGACGAGGTCTTCGAGGTCACGGGGCGCAATCCGCTCCTCGACATCGCGCTGGAGCTCGAGAGGATCGCGCTCCAGGACGATTACTTCGTCAAGCGCAAGCTCTACCCGAACGTCGACTTCTATTCGGGACTGATCTACCAGGCGATCGGATTCCCGACGGCGGTGTTCACGGTCCTCTTCGCGATCCCCCGCACCGCGGGCTGGATGGCGCAATGGCAGGAGATGCTCGCCGATCCCGAGCAGAAGATCGCGCGGCCGCGGCAGGTCTATCTCGGTGAGAAGGAGCGCAACTTCGTCCCGATGGCAGAGCGCTAGAGCGCTCTCCACCTCGGGCCGTTCTTCGCGGCCGACCCGGGCAGCGAGGCGCCGGTCCCTGATAGGCTGCGAGCGGGTGAATCGGAGGGGGCAGGTACTCGTCCTGACGGGGGAAGCGCCATGACGGATTCCAGGGTCGCGAGCGATGATGATCCCGCGAGTACTCGTATGTTGTCGTGGGCGGCGACCTGGCGGCGTTGGCTCGAGGCCTTGAATACCTTCCTGGAGCGAGCCTTTCGGACGGCGGATGTCGATACCGGGTGCTGACCGCCGTAGGCGGGGGCGGTCGGCCCCCTGTGACCTCGTGAGGACAGACACCCGGATCGGGCATTTGGGATTCCGGACGCCGCCCTCGCCGACGCGCAGGTCCTCGCTGATTCTTCATCTACCGCGCCGGGCGGAGGCAAGCCTCCACCCGCCGTCGAATTCGATGGACCTGGCCTCGGGTTGGGTCGGGAGGACGCAAACGAGGGCCGAAACCCTTCTTCTCCGAACGTGTTCTTCAGGTCGAACGCGATTCGGTACCAGGCAAAGAGACGGACGT
>DASUAD010000227.1:0-3352 GCA_035763965.1 Thermoanaerobaculia bacterium
CTCGACGTCGAGCCAGAGGGAATCGGGCGCTTCGACGAGCGGCAGCTTCTCCGCCAGCCGGCTGCCGAAGGCGACCTCTTCGAACGCCGCGCGGCAGAGGGGGCACCGTTCGAGGTGGTCGGAAACGCTTCGGGCCTTCTCGGGACCGAGCTCTCCGTCCCGGTATGCCGAGAGCCATCGGATCGCGTGCCGGCGGAACACGGACGTCAGACCTCGCCTTTCAAGGCGCGCAGGCGCCGGGCCAGCATCCGATGCCCCCGGTTCAGCTGCGAGGCGACGGTGCCGGGAGAGCACTTCAGGACTTCCGCGATCTCGCAGTAGGAGAGTCCCTCGAGGTATCGAAGCAGGATCGCGAGCCGGACCCTCGGAGCGAGCTCCGAGACCGCCGAGCGAACCCGCCGCGACAGCTCGCGCTCCCGGGCATCCGCTTCCGGAGAGCCGGGGTCGGCGACTCTTTCCATCACGACCTCCTCGACCGGAACGAGGCGGCGAACCCGGCGGTGCGTGTCGCGGCACGCGTTCGCGACCAGACGGAACACCCAGGTCCGAAAGGTCGACTCACCGCGGAACCGTTCGATCGCCGTGAAGAGCTTGACGAAGACGTCCTGCGCGACGTCGCGCGCGATCTCTTCGTCGGCGGTGAAGTGCAGAGCGATGGAATACACGTCGTCCTTGTAGACCTCGTACAGCGCGCGGAAAGCCTCTCGGTCTCCGCGCCGGCAAGCCTCGACGAGGCCGTGCGGCTCGGTCGCGGCGGCGCGGCCGCGCGTCACGTCCATGAGACGCGCGAATCCGTCTTTTTCTTCAGCCCGTTTCACTGGAAAGAAAAACCGGGCATCGTGCGTCGAATCTCCGGGCCATGATCAAGGTTACGGGAATCGCGGCCGCCGGGTTGTTCCTGGCCGCTCTCGTTCTCGGAGACGAACCGCGAGACCCGCTGCGACGGCGGGGGGACCTCGGAATCGCGGTTCGGGAGCCGACGGTCTCCAGTCCGGGCGCCGAGGTCGTCCGGGTGCGGCCAGGCGGCGCCGCCGCGGACCTCGGCCTCGAGCCGGGAGACCGGATCGTCGCGATCAACGAAAGCGCTCTCGCCGACGGCGCCGCCTTTTCGCGCATTTACGAACGGATCCGCGGCGGAGACCGGGTCCGGCTGACCATCCGAAGAAAACGAAGCACGTTCGAGAGATCGGTCACCGTGCCTCCTCTGCCCCGCGAGGAGATCGAAGGCCTCCAGGTCGCGTACGGGTCGGTCACGAGTGAGCGGGGGCACCGGTTGCGGACGATCGTGACGTCGCCTCGAGGCGCGGCCGGCCGCTCGCCCGGCCTCTTTCTCGTCGGCTGGCTCTCCTGCGACAGCGTGGAGGCGCCGCTCGGCGCGAGCGACGGGTTTGCGCGGCTGCTGCGCGACCTCATGACGCGTTCCGGTTTCGTCGTCATGCGGATGGACAAGCCGGGCGTCGGCGACAGCGAGGGGCCGGCGTGCGCCGAAACCGATTTCGAGACGGAGCTCGCCGGCTACCGCGCTGCCTTCCGGGCCTTCGTCGAGTCGCCGCTCGTCGATCCGTCGCGGATCGTCGTGATGGGGATGAGCAACGGCGGCGGCTTCGCTCCGCTGGTCGTCGGGGATCGGCCGGTCGCCGGCTTCATCGTCAGCGGCGGCTGGGGAAAGACCTGGCTCGAACACATGCTCGAGATCGAACGGCGGAGGCTGTCGCTGTCCGGGCTCCAGCCGGGCGAGGTCTCCCGCCAGATGAAGGGATTCTCCGAGCTGTACGACCGGTACTTGAACGGCAGGAAGACCCCCGGCGAAGTCGTGCGGGAACGGCCCTCTCTCGCCGCGCTCTGGACCGACGAACCCGCGCACCAGTACGGCCGGCCCGCCGCCTTTTACCAGCAGCTGCAGGAGACGAACCTCGCCGCGGCGTGGCAGAAGGTCCGTGCGCCGGTCCTCGCGATCCACGGCGAGCACGACTGGATCATGAGCCGCGAGGACCACGAGTTGATCGCACAGTGGGTGAACCGCAACCGGCCGGGAGCCGGACGGTTCGTCGAGATCCCGGGGATGGATCACGGATATCGCCGGTACCCTTCGGCCGAGGCGGCGTTTCGAAACGAGGGGGGCGTCTACGCGGAGGACGCGGCCTCGACGATTCTCGGCTGGCTGCGCGAGATCGTGCGGTAACGTCGTGCCTCGGGTCACGCGCCGCGGTCTGCTCCAGGGGGCGGGGTCCGTGGCGGCCGGGTTGGTCTTTCCCGCGCACAGCCCTGCGAAAGTGCGTCCGCGCGCACCGGGTGAGGGCGATGCCCGGCGAGCAGTCGAGCTCGTGGTCAACGGCGCGCCGCGCCGGCTGGACGTCGAGCCGTGCCGGACGCTCGCCGAGGTGATCCGCGAAGACCTGGCGCTGACCGGAACGAAGGTCGTGTGCGACCGCGCTTCCTGCGGCGCGTGCACGGTCCTTCTCGACGGGCGGGCCGTCTTGTCCTGCCATCTCCTCGCCGCGCAGGCCGACGGCAGGTCGGTCGTCACGATCGAAGGCCTCTCGGAGGGCGAGAAGCTGCATCCCCTCCAGCAGGCATTCATCGAGTTCGACGCCGCACAGTGCGGCTTCTGCACGCCCGGGATGATCGTCACGCTCCGGGCCGCCCTCGACCGCAATCCCCGCGCAACCGCGGGAGAGGTCCGCCGATCGATTGCGGGAAACCTCTGTCGCTGTGCGGCCTACGACCACATTGTTGCGGCCGCGCTCTCCGTGGCTCGAGGAACGTGAAGGACTGGGGCCCTTCGGATGGACTTCGCCACGTGGGCCGGCGATCTCCGCGGCTCTCGGCGGTCGAGAAGGTGACGGGTCGCGCGCGCTACTCGGCGGACGTGCAGATGTCCGGCATGCTCCACTGCGTCGTCGTCCGCTCCCGGATCGCCCGGGGGCGCGTCGTCTCGATCGACGGCGCGGCGGCGCAGCGGGTCCCGGACGTCCGGCTGATCCTCACGCCGTGGAACTTCCCGCCGATGCCGGAGGAGCGCTCGCCCGAAGGCGGGATCGTCCACCGGCGCGCGCCGATCGCCGGGGACGTGCGGTACGTCGGCGACGAAATCGCTGTGGTCGTCGCGGAGATGGCCGCAGCGGCGCAACGCGCGGCGAACCTCCTCGCGATCGAGTACGAGACGAACCCGGCGGTCATCGAGCCGGAGGACGCGTTGAAGCCGGGCGCGCCTGCGCTCACTCCCGGCGGCAACCTCGTCGGCGGAAAGGCGGAGGTCTATGAGCGGGGAGACCTTCGGGCCGGGGAGTCCGAAGCGGACCTCGTGCTGGAGCGCGCCTACTCGACCGAGGTCCAGCACCACAACCCGCTC
>DASUAD010000228.1:0-2368 GCA_035763965.1 Thermoanaerobaculia bacterium
GCTCGCGATGAGGCTCGATGAATGCACGGTCATCAGGTCGACGGCGGTGCCTCCAAAAGCCGTGCGAAGGCGTCTGACCGCGTTGCCCTGCAGCCGGGTGGCCTCGTTCTCGAGCGACGGTCCGCGGCCGCGGCCCGGCGCCGGCAGTGAATAGAGGACGTAGAAGCCGTCCGCGCCGGAGTAGCGGATCGAGAAGACATGCGGCGCGAATCGGGACGCCTCGACGTCTTCCCGAATGCCGCGGGAGACGACGACGAGGACGCGGTCGTAGAGCTCCCAGCCGTAGAGCTCTTCGAATCCAAAGAACTTCCCGATCTGGAGGTAGATCACACCGAGGTGCGCGATTCGCTCGTGCGCTCGATCCGGATCGTCGAACGGGTGAATCGGAAGTCCCGTGACCCCGTCGTAGATGATGCGATCCCGGCGCAGTCTCGCGACGGTATCCGCCGGCGCCTCGGGCGCGGGGTCGGACGGAGTTCGCGTGAGAAGGATCGGCCGCGCCGGTCGGCGTTGTTTCATCGTTCCTCCGTCTTTTCCCGGTCCTTCAGCAACGAGCGGACTTTCCGGCGCAGCTCGTCGGCGCCGAAAGGCTTGGCGAGATAGTCCGATCCGCCAACCTGCATCGCGGTGATCCGATCCCTCACCTCCTGGCGGCCGGTCAGGAACAGCACCGGCACGGTGCGCGTGGCCGACTGCCGGCGCAGGAGCGAGCAGAGCTCCCAGCCGCTCATTCCCGGCATGTTGACGTCGAGGATCACGAGGTCGGGCGCCGATCGGATGAGCTCCGGCAGCGCGGCTTCCGGGTCGAGCGGCGCGTCGACCGCGTAGCCCTCCGGCTCGAGCAGGTCGCGGACTGCCGCGCCAACCGAAGGCTCGTCATCCACCACAACAACTCGTTTCATTTGCGCAGCCGCTTTCACCCTCTCCCCCCGGGAGAGAGACGGGCTGATGGGATCGCGAAAACCGAAGCGCTCATCATCTCTTGTGCGTGGGCAACAGGATGGTCACCTCCGACCCGAAGCCCGCCTCGGAGGAAAGGCTGATCTTTCCGCCGTTCGCTTCGAGGATCTCCTTGGTGAGCGCGAGACCGAGTCCCTTGCCGCGGGCTCCCGATGCGACCGCTCCCGCTCCGCGGAACGCGAACTCGAACGCGCGGGCGCGTTCCTCGTCGCTCATTCCCATCCCGGTGTCCTTGACGACCACGAACGCGTGCGGGCCCGCGGCGCCCGCCCGGATCCGGACCTCTCCCCCCTCCGGCGTGTACTTGATCGCGTTCTCGAGCACGTTGCGAAACGCTCGCTGGAGAGCGACAGGGTCGGCCGTGACCGGCAGCTCGGGCCTCTCGGCAATGAACTCGATCCGCAGACGGCCGGCGTTCGAGAGCCGGTACGCCGTGGCGAGGGAACCGAGGATCTCGACGAGATCCGCGCTCGGCGCGGCCGGCGGCGTGTGCGAGACCGAAGGCGCGCTCTCGAAACGGCTCTCGGCGGGCGGAGCGCCAGGACGCGGTACGGCCGACGTCCCTCCGACCATCCGCTCCGCGAGATCGATTTCCCTGGACAGGTTGGCCAGGTGCTCGGGGTTCGGAAGCTCGCCGCGGCGCGCGCCCTCCGCGATCAGGTCGGTGTAGACCCGTGCCACCGAGAGGGGCGATTTCAGGTCGTGCAGGATCCCTTCGCTCGCCGGCCGCTCGGGCGGGGACGGCATCCCGACGGCGCGGATCGACTCCCGCTGGTCCACGTCCTCCGCGGCCGACTCCTCGCGGACCGACCGCTGTCGCCCGTTCCCGAACGCCTCGAGAGCGGCGAGCAGCGCCGGCGCGGCGAGACCCGTCGCGAGCAGCGGAAAGAGCTCGGCTGCCGGCGGCAACCGTCCACCTCCGAGCGTCACGAGGGCCGCCACGCCGAGGAGAGAAACTGCCGCGTAGAACCGGGCGGCGCTCCTTCCCTCGAGGTGCCAGGAGAGCGCGACGCCCGCGGGGAGGAGAAGCGCGTACGGGCTGCGAAAGCCGCCAGTCAGGGAGAGCGCGCAGAAGAGCAGAGCCAGATCGGCGAGCGACGCGAGCGACGACGCGAACGGGCCGAGCCCTTCGCGGAAGCTCGCCCGGGTGAAGACGAAGAGCGCGAGAAGCGATCCCCCCGTTGCGAGAGCGAGCAACCGGGCCTCGCCCGTCCCGAGCGCGAGAGCGATCAACGAGAAAAGTGAAAACAGACCCGACGAAGCGATCCGGTGAGCGGAATATCCGGCTCCCTTCACCGGATCCGTCCAGGCCGGTCAGACGTACGCACAACCCACCCGGACGCCCCCTCCGGGAAGGGGCGTCGAGTTCAATACGCGAATCCGCACCGGACGCCGCTCGAGCGGAAGG
>DASUAD010000229.1:0-2403 GCA_035763965.1 Thermoanaerobaculia bacterium
CCGAGCGACTCCTCCGCCTCGACGAGCGCCTGCGCGTCCTGCCAGTGCGTCGTCGCCTTCACGATCGCGCGCGCACGCCGCTCCGGGTCGTCCGACTTGAAGATCCCGGACCCGACGAAGATCGCCTCCGCGCCGAGCATCATGCAGAGCGCGGCGTCGGCGGGAGTCGCGACGCCCCCGGCCGCGAAGTTCGGAACCGGCATCCGCCCGGTCTCCGCGACCTGCTCGACGAGTTCGAACGGCGCCTGCAGCCGTTTCGCCTCACGCATGCGCTCGTCCCGGCTCATCAAGGTCAGGTTGCGGATGTCGCGATGGACGTCGCGCAGGTGTTTGACGGCGTGCACGATGTCCCCGGTGCCCGCCTCCCCTTTCGTGCGGATCATCGCCGCGCCCTCGCCGATGCGGCGGAGCGCCTCGCCGAGGTTCCGGCACCCGCACACGAACGGCACGGTGAAGTCGTGCTTCCACACGTGGTTCTCCTCATCGGCCGGAGTCAGCACCTCGGACTCGTCGATGAAGTCCACCTTCAGCGCCTCGAGGATGCGCGCCTCCGCGGCGTGTCCGATGCGGCACTTGGCCATCACGGGGATCGATACCGCCTGCTGGATCTCGCGGATCTTCGTGACCGGAGACATGCGCGCGACCCCCCCGTCGCGCCGGATGTCCGCGGGCACGCGCTCGAGCGCCATGACGGCGGCTGCGCCCGCCGCCTCCGCGATCTTCGCCTGCTCGGCGTTGACGACGTCCATGATGACGCCGCCCTTCAGCATCTCCGCGAGACCGACTTTCACCCGGAACGAATCGTCGTTTCTCATACGCCCTCCGCGACTTTACACAACCGGCGCGGCTTCGATCGCCGAGCTCCGCGCGCGCGTTTCTCTCACCGACTCCGCCAGCAGCTCGATCCCTCTCGTGATCGCGTCACGGTCCACCCGCGAGATCGAGAGGCGCAGGTTCCCGCAGTCTTCACCCTGCAGATCGAAATCTGCGCCCGCCGCGACCGCGACGCCCCGAGACGCCGCCGCTTCCGCGACGCGGCGCCCCGAGACTCCCTTCGGCAGGTGCAGCCAGAAGAGCGCGCTCCCCGGCTCGCCGCCCCACCAGGAGACGTCGGGAAGATTCCGGACGAGTGCCGCCGCCGTCGCCTCGCGGCGCGTCTCGACTTCGGCGGCGCGCGCCCGGCGCGCTTCGCGGTCCGCGCCGGCGCGGAGGAACGACGCGATCGCCGCCTGCAGGGGGAGCGGCGTCTGGAAATCCGCCGTGCGCTTGACGAGCGCGAGCCGCTCGACGACGTCGCGCGGCGCCGCGAGCCAGCCGATGCGGAAGCCCGGGACGAGGTCCTTCGAAAGCGTGCCGAGCCAGACGACGCGCTCGGAGTTGCGGGCGGCGAGCGGAGCGATTCCCGACTCCGGCTCCTCGTATCCGTCCTCGATGACGAGCGCCCCGGCGTCCACCGCCGCCTCGAGGATCTCGCGCCGTTTCGCGTCGGAAGCGGTGACGCCGGTCGGGTTCTGCCGCTCCGGCATCACGTAGACGAGCTTCGCCCGCCGCTCGCGCACGAGGGAGACGTCGGGCCCTTCCGGTGACATCGGCATCGGCACGATGTCGACGCCGCCGAACCGCGCCAGGGCGAGCGCGCCGGGATACGTCGGCGACTCCATCGCGACGGCGTCGCCGGCATCGGTGAACGTGCGGAAGACGAGGTCGAGACCCTGCTGCGCGCCGTTGGTGACGAGGATTTCGTCGGGGGAGCGCCGGATCCCGCTCTCCGCGAGACGCCGGGCGATCTCCTCCCGAAGCTCTTCGAGGCCGAGCGGGGGAGCGTACTGCCAGAGTTCGGGCCGCCGGCTCCACGCCTCGGTCAACGTCGCGGTGAATTTCTCGAGAGGGAAGAAACGCTCGTCCGGTGTCAACCGCGAGAAGTCCGCGACGATCGGTGTCGCGAGCGGCGGGGGAGCCGAGGCCGGGATCGCGGAGGCGCGTCGCGAGACGAGCGCGGACAGGTCGAACGATTTCGCGCGGCGCGACCCGGCGCGGACGACGGTCCCGCTGCCGACGCGGGTCGCAGCGAGACCCACGTCCTGGAGACGCCGGTACGCGGCCTGCACGCTGCCGCGGTTGATCGAGAGCGACGCGGCGAGCTCGCGGGTCGTTGGGAGGCGCGAGCCCTCGGTGAACAGCCCCGTCTCGATCCTCGCTGCGAGCGCCGCGAAGAGCTGCTCGGAGAGCGGCTCCCGGGAGGAGCGGTCGAGAGCGATCGAGCCCAGGTGATCCAATTGGTCCGCCATCGGGCCAATTGTATTGGCCAATTTGGTTACCGCGTCAAGAATTATTTGCTAATTGATTGATGGATAAGAGGAATCTTGGCGAAAATCGCCAGACGTTGGGAGTGGGGGAGATTTT
>DASUAD010000230.1:0-2363 GCA_035763965.1 Thermoanaerobaculia bacterium
GCCGTCGTCCGGGTAGCCCGTGATCACGACGGTCGCACGCGGGTTCTCACGCAGACGCAGAGCGATTTCGTCGAGACGCGCCTTCGCGATGTTCGTGATGCGCGCGCTGCCGCGGTCGAAGTCGATCGTGTCCGTCGTCGGAGCCGGAGGAGGCGGCGGCGCCACGACCGGCGGAGCCGGAGGCGGCATCGGAGCGGGCGGCGCCTCGGGCGGAGCGGGCGGCGGCGGAGGGGGAGGCGGCGGCGGGGCCGGTGCAGGAACGACGACCGGTGGAGCGGCGCAACCGCCGAAGTGGAAGAGGACGCCGATGTTCGGCTGGATGTCCACGCGGCTGTCCTGTGTGAACGAGCCAAACCGGTCTTCGAGGTCGGTCTCGAAGTTGTAGACGCCTTTGAGCTCCAGGCGCAGTCCGACGGGCTTGCTGAACCGGTACTCGGACCCGAACGCGAGATACGCGATCGGAACCGCGTCTCCACCGAAAAGATCTTCCTGAGAGACGCCGCCGCCGAACCCGAGGTACGTGTTCCAGCCGGGAATCCTCGGCGTGAAGTTGTAGAGACCGCCGAGCGTGGCCTCCCAGTACGAGGGCGCGAGGTTGAAGTACTGGACGGTGGCCTCGAGCGCGAACTTGCTGCTCACGTAGTAGCCGAGCCGGCCGCCGTAGAAGATGTAGTCCTCCTGCTCGCCGCAGGTCTCACACCGGAAGTCGTCGTCTCCGATGAAGGTGTAGCCGATGTGAGGGCCGAGGTACCACTCACAGCTCAGGTCCGCCTCCGGAGTGACCCGGTCGACGACGTCGGAAGTTTGCGCCGGCACCGCTCCGTTCACGAGCAGGAGCGCGATCGCCGCCGTCATGATCCCGAATTTCAATTTCCTCATCTTCAAGCCTCCGCGCGAATGCGCTCTCAACACTTGTTCAGGAACAGAAAGCCGGTCGCGTTCTGCCCCCGCGCGAGCGTGATGGTGTAGGTCCCGGGTGATTCCTGGGTCCCGGGGAACGTCTGGAAGAAGTTCGGCGGGAGAACCTCGGAAAGCACGTAGGTGCCCGCGGGCAGGCTCGAGAACGTGAAGTTGCCCTGCGCGTCGGACGTCGTGAACGCGACGAGGTCTCCGGCGGGCGTCCGGAGCTCCATCCGGATCCCTTCGAAGCCGCGGTCGAGCCCGTCGAAGATTCCGTTGGCGTTCAGATCCAGGATCTTGCGGCCCGAGATCGAACCGGTCTCGGTCGGAATCTGAGAGACGCGGTTCCCGAATGCGAGATCCGCGACCGCCTGTCCGGTCGTCACGTTCACCGTGAACGTGCCCGGCGCGGGAGGCGCGGTCTGAGTGAACCCGTTGGGCACTACCTCCGAGACGACGTAGGTCCCCGCCCCGACGTTCGCGAACGAGAACCCGCCGTTGCTTCCGGTCGTCGTCGTGACGACGTTGTTGGAGGAGTCGGTCAGCCGGATCGTGACGCCGGGCAGGCCGTCTTCACCGGCGTCGCGGACTCCGTTGCCGTTCGCGTCGTTGAACTTCACGCCGCTGATCGTCGCGGCGAGCGCGCGGTTGCCGAAGAGATTGCCCGTCGAGGTCCGCTCTGCGAAGTTGATCGTCACTCCGATCGTGCCGGGCGGAGGCGGCGCCGTCTGCGCGAACCCGGGCGGCACCGTTTCGGTGAGCGTGAAGACCCCGAACGGCACGTTGGCGAAGGTGAAGTTGCCCTGCGCGTCGGTGACGACCGAGAGATTCGCGCCGGCGGGGTCGTTGATCGAGGCGGTCCGCGTGATGGTGACTCCCGACATCCCGGCCTCGCCGGGATCACGAACGCCGTTCGCGTTCGTGTCGAGGAACTTGGACCCGGAGATCGTTCCGGTGAGAACGCCGCGGAAGTTGCCGAACTCGTTGGCGATCGAGCTTTCGCCGGAGGCGAGCGTCACCGGGATCGAGTTCGCGGCAGGCACGGTCAGAGAGAAGCCCTCCCGCAGGACCTCGGACAGCGTGTAGCTCCCCGGCGCGACGTTCGTGAAGAGGAAGTTCCCGTTGCCGTCGGTCGTCGCCGTCCCGATGGGCGGCGCGCCCGGCGCGGCCGGCGTCAGGTTGATGGTGAAACCCGACAGTCCCGGTTCCCCGGGGTCCCGCGCGCCGTTGGCGTTCAGATCCTCGAACTTGATTCCCCCGATCGCGCTGGGGATCAGTTGATTTCCGAAGTCGAGGCCGCTGAAGTTCTCGTCGCACATCACCACGAAATAACCGTGGTCGCGCGCGATCAGTCGCCGCGAGATCCGGTCATCCACCGGACCGGTCTGCTGATAGCCGAACGGGACCGTCTCGGTCACGCGGAAGTCTCCTCCGTGCCTCAAGCCGCAGATGCGGAAACCGCC
>DASUAD010000231.1:0-2923 GCA_035763965.1 Thermoanaerobaculia bacterium
GGTTCGTGTTCGTCGAGTACGATGTCACCAACTTCATCTCGATCAAGGGCGTCGTAGACTACGTGCTCCACTTCGCGAGCCCCGCCTCGCCGATCGACTACCTGGAGCTGCCGATCCAGACCCTCAAGGTCGGCTCGCTCGGAACCCACAACGCGCTCGGCGTCGCGCTCGCGAAGAAGGCCCGCTTCTTCCTCGCCTCGACGAGCGAGGTCTACGGCGATCCGCAGGTGCACCCGCAGCCCGAGACGTACTGGGGGCACGTCAACCCGATCGGACCACGGGGCGTGTACGACGAGGCGAAGCGCTACGCCGAGGCGCTGACGATGGCGTACCACCGGCAGCAGGGCGTCGACACCGCGATCGTGCGCATCTTCAATACGTACGGGAGCCGGATGAGGGCGAACGACGGGCGCGCGATCCCGACGTTCCTCCGCCAGGCGCTCGAGGGCAAGCCCCTCACGGTCTTCGGCGACGGCTCGCAGACGCGGAGCTTCTGCTACGTCGACGACCTCATCCGCGGGATCATCCTGCTCGCCGAGTCGAAAGAGCACCTGCCGGTGAACCTCGGCAATCCCGACGAGAAGACGCTCCTCGAGCTCGCCGAGACGATCGTCCGTATCACGGGCTCGTCGAGCGAGATCGTCTTCGAGGCGCTTCCCGTCGACGATCCGCAGGTCCGGCAGCCCGACATCACGCGCGCCAAGCAGATTCTCGGCTGGGAGCCGGAGATCCCACTCGAGGAGGGTCTTCGCCGGACGATCGCCTCGCTCGGGCACGAGGCTGCCGTCGGCTCCGCGTGACTGACCTCGGCGAGCGGTACGCAGAGCACCATCGGGAGCGGCGCGACGAGGGCGAGTTCGTCTTCGTCCCTGAGCGCATCCCGCTGTTCCAGGCCGCGATCGGACGCGGAAAGCGCGTCCTCGACCTCGGTTGCCGCTCGGGGGCGCTGACACGTCACTTCCTCGAGGGAAACGAAGTGGTCGGTCTCGACGTCGACCCCGCAGCGCTGGCCAAGGCGGAGGCACTCGGAATCCAGCCCGTGCTGGCGAACGTCGATGAGCCGCTTCCCTTCGAGGACGCGGGCTTCGATGCCGTCGTGGCCGGGGAGCTCCTCGAGCACCTTCAGTTTCCGGACGCTCTCGTCGCGGAGATCGCCAGAGTCCTCCGGCCCGGAGGTGTGCTCGTCGGCTCGGTGCCGAACGCCTTCCGGCTGCAGGGGCGGCTTCGATTCCTACTAGGCCGAGCGCCCGAGGACGATCCGACGCACCTCCAGATGTTCTCGCCGGCGGTGATGCGAGAACTCTTGAGCGACTTCGAGAACGTCCGGCTCGACTTCGTCGGCGGCCGGTACCGGCGGCTGCACCCGCGGCTGCTCGCCCGCGATGTCGTCTTCAGCGGGCGCCGCTAGCGACCGAAGGCTGCGCGCCGCGGGACGTCGGCCTCGTCCACCATGTGCCCGTCGCGCTCCACGTAGCCGTCCTTGCCCCCCACGACGAGGAGCACGAGGTCCTCCGTCCCACTCGCGTTCGAGACCTTCCGCGGCGTCGTCGACTCGACGTGGAGAAGGCCGCCAGGGCCGAGAAGGCGCTCCTCGCCTTCGACTTCGACTCGGGCCTCGCCCGAATGGACGAAGTAGAGCTCGTCCTGGAGGTCGTGGTAGTGGTGGAAGCCCTCGTACCCGGGCGGCATGACGATCGCGTTCACGCCGAACGCGGTCACGCCGAGCTCTCTCCGCACCTTGCGAAAGCCATAGCCTTCGCCAAGCTCGTCGATCGAAGCGAAGCGGTGTGGCATCGGTCCCCTACTCCTTTCCGTCGAGGAGGTGGTCGGCGGTACGCCGCAGGCCGTCCTCGAACGCGACCTTCGGCTCGTAGCCGAGGACACGGTTCGCCTCGTCGAGGTCGGCCCAGGACGCGCGGACGTCGGCCTCGCGCGCCGGCTCGTACACCTTCTCGACGGTGCGGCCGAGAAGGGCTCCGATCGCGTCCGCCAATGCGTTCACCGTGATCGACCCGCCGGTCGCGACGTTGACGATCTCGCCGCGGACGCCGGCGGTCTCCGCCGCAAGCAAGTTAGCAGCGACGACGTTGTCGACATAGGTGAAGTCGCGGGACTGCTCCCCGTCGCCGTAGATCGTCACGGGCTCGCCCGCGGCGATCGCGCGGATGAACCGCGGCACGACTGCCGCGTACTGCGAGGCGGGATCCTGGCGTGGCCCGAAGACGTTGAAGTACCGGAGCGACACGATCTCCATCCCGTACACACGACTGAAGCTGGTGCAGAATCGCTCGGCGGCGAGCTTGGCGACGGCGTACGGCGAGATCGGATCGGGCGACTGCGATTCGACCTTCGGGAGAGCGCCCGCGTTGCCGTAGACGGACGAAGACGACGCGTTCACGATGCGCTGCACCATCTCGTCACGTGCGGCCAGCAGCACGTTCAGCGTGCCTTCGATGTTGACTGCCGTCGTCGTCAGAGGATCCTGGACCGAGCGTGGGACCGACGGCAGCGCGCCCTGGTGGAGCACGATCTCGGCGCCCCGCACCGCGGCGTGGACGCGCTCGTACGACCGAAGATCGCCCTCGACGAGTTCGACGTCCGGCTCGAGTCCGGCGAGGTTCGCCCGGCTTCCGGTCGAGAAGTTGTCGAGTACTCTCACGTCGTCCCCCCGGGCGAGAAGCGCGCGGACGATGTTCGAGCCGATGAACCCCGCGCCGCCCGTCACCAGTACCTTCACTTCGCCACCTCGGCGACGACGTGGAAGTTCGCGAACAGCGTCCCGCCCTGTCCCGGCGAGCGAAGCCGTGAGGAGTGACCGTCGATCGTCTCGGCGACGCCGTTGAGCACCGCGACGAGCGGGCCTGCGAGAGGTCGCAGGTGGAGGCGGCGTAGGCCGAGGTTGAGGTTGATCGCCATGATCATC
>DASUAD010000232.1:0-2423 GCA_035763965.1 Thermoanaerobaculia bacterium
GCCATGAGGCGCCGCAGCCGTGAGATGAAGCAACGGTTCGGCTCCGAGTACGAGCGTCTCGTTCGGGAGAAGGGAAATGCCCGGAAAGCGGAGGCGGAGCTCGCCGCGCGCGAAGAGCGCGTGAAGAAGCTCGTGTTCAAACCGCTCACTCCGCTCGACCGCAAGAGATTCTCGGACGCATGGGTGGCCGCGCAGGCGCGGTTCGTCGACGACCCGAAGGGAGCGGTGGCGGAGTGCAGCCGGCTCGTCAAGGAGGTCATGTTCGCCCGGGGATATCCCGTCGCGGATTTCGAGCACCGGGCCGCCGACCTCTCCGTCGACCATCCGCATCTGGTGACGAACTACAGGGCGGCGCACGACATTGCTGCGAAGAGCGAGCGCAACGTTGCGACGACGGACGAGCTCCGGGCGGCGGTCGTTCACTACCGTGCCCTTTTCGAGGAGCTGCTGGAGGCGCGGGAGCCGCAGGTCGTGAAGAGAGCGAGCTGAGGCCGGCGGGAACGCCGCCCCGCTCCGATGCGTTAGCGTTATCTCATGCATCGGATCGAGCCGGCGCGTTTGAAACCGGGCGTCACGGCGGACCGGCTTCCGGGCCCGCGCCCATCCGACGCGGCCGGTGAGGGCTCCGCCCGCATCATTCGCGGACGCGCACTCGTGTTCTGGGATCCGAATACGCCCGGCAGGAAGCGCGACGCGATCGACACCGACCAGATCACTCCGGCCGCGGACTGCGTCTCCGAGAGCCTCGACAGGCTCGACGAGCGCTGGAAGGCGGGGGCGTTCCGATACCTCATGCCCGATTTCCGAGAGCGCGTCCACCGGGGAGAGACGTTCCTCGTCGCCGGCGATCGCTTCGCGATCGGTTCCTCGCGCGAGATGAGCCCGGCGGGATTGAAGGGGGTCGCCGAGGAGGTCGGGCTCGAGCTCGTCGTCGTCTGCGGCGCCAATATGGGCGACATCTTCCGGCGCAACGCGTTCAACCTCGGACTGCACGTCGTCCAGAGCCCGGAGGCGGTCGCCGACGCGGAGGACGGCGACGAGCTGTCGTTCGACCCGGACACGCGGCGGCTGACGAACGAGACGAAGGGAAGGAGCTACGACCCCGTGCCGCTGACGCCGAAGGAAGACGAGATCCGGAAGAGCGGCGGCATCTTCGCCCTCGGCCGGCGCGAGTTCCGAAAGTCCGTGGAGACACCGCCTTCCATCGTCTGTCCCGATCCCGAGACCGCGCGCCGGATGACGACGACCGAACAGATCGTGTGGGCGCACCGCGTGGACAAGGATTCCCGCGTGACCCCGGGCGCGACTCTTCGCGTCTACGCCGAACTCCTGCCGGCGTCCGACGGAACCGCGCCGTTCGCGATCCACACGTTCAACCAGATCACCGGCGGCGACGCGATCTTTCCCCGCGAGGCCGCGATCGCCAACGATCACTTCGTCTTCACCGGAAAAGCGTCCGATGAGCGGCAGACCGCCATCGGCCGCGAGTTCGCGCGACTGCACGCGATCGAAAAGCCGTACTACGCGACGCCGGGAGACGGCATCTTCCACTTCTACTTCCCCGAGCAGGGACTCGTTCTGCCCGGGCAGTTCATCCCGGGAGCGGACTCGCACAGCCGGGCGTACGGCGCCTACGGCGCGGTCGGCTTCGGCGTCGGGTCGACGACGCTCGGCTTCGGCTGGGCGACCGGCTACATCTACTTCACGCTCGCGAAACAGCGCCGCGTCGTGTTCCGCGGCAAGCTGCGCCCGTGGGCGAGCGGGAAAGACATCGTCCTCGAGCTGCTGCGTCGCTGGGGCGCGAAGCAGTCGGGCGGAATGTCGGTCGAGTTCGTCGACGCGAACAAGCAGCTACCGATCGCGTACCGCAACACGATCGCGAACATGATGGCGGAAGGCGAGGCGCTAAACGGCATTTTCGCGCAGGACGAGCTCACGGACGCCTGGTACCGCGAGAAGGGGATCGCTCCCGAGACTCTTCCTTACCCTCGCATCGCGCCGGGCGCGGACGCCGCCTACGAGATCGACGAGGAGCTCGCGCTCGATTCCGTCGAGCCGATGATCGCGAAGCCGTACTCGCCGGGCAACGCGTACCCGGCGGAGGAGGTCGCACGGGAGCGGCTGACGTTCGACAAGGCGCTCATCGGTTCCTGCACGAACGGCAGCTACGACGACCTGCTCTCCGCGGCGCTCGTCTTCCGCGCCGCGCGCGAGCAGGGCTTCGAGAAAGTCGCGAAGACGCTGGCCGTGTTTCCGGGCTCCGGGGGCGTCGGGAAGCGGATCGAGATGCCCGACCCGCGGCTCGGCGGCGAGTCGATCGCGGAGGTGTTCCGATCCGTGGGCGGCGCGATCCGTCAGTCCTGGTGCGGCCCCTGCTTCGGCCAGGGCCCCGACGCGCTCGCGAAGGGAGAGCGGGCGATCAC
>DASUAD010000233.1:0-3250 GCA_035763965.1 Thermoanaerobaculia bacterium
GAGCGCCCGGTTGTCGCCGTAGCCCAGGAAGAGCACGGACTGCCAGTTGAGCTTGTAAGCGAGGAGCACGGATCCGGAGAAGTCACCGTCCCGGCGTGAAACCTCGAACGTGTAGAGCGACGGGTCGCGCTCGGTCTCGACCCACTGGCCGATCACTCTTAGGAACGCGCGCGCGTTGAACGTGTATTGCGTGCGCAGTCGGGCGACCGTAGCCGTGAAGAGCCGCCCGTCGGCGGCCGGCGTCTCGACGTCGAGCCATTGACGGCTACCGTCGAAGCGGAACTCGAGATGGTCCGTGGGACGTACGGTCGCGAACGCGGTGACGCTTCCTCCCTTGCCCGGGCGCGAGTTCGCGAAATCCACCTGATCGCCGAGAAACCCGTTGATTCCCACGCGATTGAAAACTCCCGAAGGGCTCCCCTCGACCTGGTAAAGAAACCTGTTGCGGTCGAAGGTGTTGTCTCCTGCGCGGACTTTTTCGAAGGCGGCCTCGAAGCGCAGGAAGGAGGCGAAGAGGCCGTCCATCCCCGCGCCAGGACGGATCTGACGGAAGATCAGCGCGCCGTCCTGCTGCGACTGGTAGTCGGCGATGGCGAAGGCCCGCAGTCGCCTGAGGAAGCCCTTCGTGGGCCGCCAGGTGTGTCCGACCTCTCCATACGTCTCGCGGTACCCGACCTGCGGGATGAACCCGTTGTCCGCGCGAAACTCGTCCCCGAAGTCCCAGTAGCCCGTGAACCAGTCCCACGTTCTCGTGGAATGGGACCACCAGATCACGCCGGCATGGCCGGAGAGCTTCCGTCCGTCCCACTCTTCGGCGAGATCCGGCCGCTCGGGCGTCTCGCTCTGCGAGAGAAGGATCTGCCCGGTGACTGTGTCCTCCTCACCGATCGTCCAGCGGAAGTCGGGACCGAAGACCCGGTTGTGTCCTCCGTCCTCGATCTCCCGGTCCGTGGCGAGAAAGCTCACGAATGACGCTCCGAGCTCGTGCCGCACGCGGGCGACGGCAGCGAGGGACTCGAAGTCCTGATCCGCGAGACTCGAGGAATTCGGGCCGGGCAGGATGACGCTGCCACCGCCCCGGTCGTCGGCGACGAGCACCGTGTAGGCAGTGTGGCCGAACTTCCCCGTCGCCCGAGCCCCCCATCGCGGCGATGTGATCGTGCGCGTATAGACGGCGCGGAGCTCGGTCGAGAAGAGCTCGATCGATTCGAGGAAAAACGGCCGCTTCTCCGGGAAGAAGAGCGCGAAGCGCTCGTTGGCGCCGATCTGGGCGACGTCCGACTCGACCTGCGAGAAGTCCGGGTTGAGCGTCGCGTCGATCGCGGTGTTGACGCCCGGCGTCCACTTCACGTCGAGCCCGCCGTCGACCTCGAAGTCTTCGTTCTCGAGCGGCGTGCCGAGGCCGTCCTCCGGGAACGCGTCCTGGCCGGCGGTCACGTACGGGGCGACGATCAGGTGCCCGCCCGACGGCAGCCCCGTCAAGCCGGTCAGCGGGTTCGAGCGGCAGATGAAGCAGTTGCCGCCGCGCGGGAGCTTCGTCGAGAAGTACTGGTACCGGAAGTCCCGCGGGTGGTTGCGATACAGCATGATGTTCCACTTCTGCGGGTCCGCCTTCTTGTAGCGGAGCGAGGAGAAGGGCACGCGCAGCTCGAGAACCCAACCCGTCGACGTAATTCTCGCGGCGGAGTCCCAGTAGTAGTCGGGGGAGCTGTCCTCTCCGGTCGCGTCGTCGGTGTTGGCGTCGTACTGGATCCCCCGCGGGTTGGCGAGGAAGAGGATCGCGCGGCGCGACTCTCCATGGGTGTCGAGGATGATCCCGCCGTAGTCGGTCGAGCTCGAAACGTTGTCGCGGTCCCCGTACGGCGCGCGGATACCCGGCGGGTTCGGGTCGGTGAACTCGAACCCCGCATACAGGAACTTGTCGTCGTACGTCAGGTACCCGACGTTCTTGACCTTCGGCTCGACGCTGTCGCCTGGGTTCGTTTCATACCAGGTGGTGACTTTTGTCGCACCCTGCCAGCCGGCATCGGAGAGGTTCCCGTCGATGGCGATGGGCCCGGCCGCCCTCGTGACAGGGATCGGCACACCCTGCTCGGGGCTCGCCGCGCGGAGCGCCACGGCGGCGAGGAGCAGGGATCCGGCGAGGCAAGTACGAATACCTTCGTGGCGCGACACCGATTGCTTAGACGGGACGAAACGGAAAAAGTTTGGGGTCAGCGCGGAAAAGCTGAATTCGACGGGGGCGGGATTCCGTCCGGCCCCGATTCAGGAACTCAGCGTTGGCCCGTGGGCGCTACCGGGACCCGAGACTGGCTCCGTGGTACGTCGGGTCGTTCGTTCCGTTGTCGAGCGTCGTCGCGAACGCGCCGACGAGCCCCGCCATGGGCGAGATCCGAATGAGCGCTGCCGGCGGTCCGTTTCCGAGACCGCGCGCGCGGAAGACGTCGAGAAGCTGGACGCCTCCCGCGATCGGGACGCTCGTCTCGAACCGATCGAGCAACGCTCCGAAGTCGTCGAAGATCTCCACTCGCACGGGAGCGGAGGATCCGTTCGCGAACGCCGTCAGCTCGACGAGCGAGAGATTCGTCCGGAAGTTCCTCCCGCCCTGCGGGCCGAGGATCTCGAGCGACTCTCCGGGCCCCGCAGACTGGAAGGAGTTCAAGGGAGGCACGAGGAGGCCGAAGGTCCCTCCCTCATCGTCGATCGTGTAGAGGCGCGATGTCACGCGGACGCCCGACGGATCTCCGCTGGCCGACACGTATCGAAGACGGGCGATCCCGGTCTTGCCGAAGAGGGTCGGAAGGACGTCGCGGATGGTCCGGGATTCTCCGGCGGCAAGCGTCAGCGTCACGATGGATTCGTTCTCGGGCACGTCCCACCGCTTCGCGGTGAGCGTGACCGTCCCCGAGCGTTCCGTCGGATTGAAGAGAAAGAGATCGCTGCGGAACCGGGATCCGTTCGCGCCGTCGACGTGGCCGATGGCCGGGATCGTGCGGACGTAAAGCGAAGGCAGGTCCGGCGGGAAGTACGTCGGGTCGTTGGTGCGGTTGTCGATCGAGACGACCGAGGCGACGACCTCGCCCGACAGGGGCTGCACGACAAGGCCGCTGGAGCGGTCGAGCGGCACGCCGAGCGCCTGGCCCAGGCCGTTCAGCTGCGTTTGTCCTCCTGCGGGCGCGCGGAACGAGTACGGAGGGAACTGAGCGTCCCCGGGCTCCAGAACGCGGACCGAGACATCGGAGCCACGCCC
>DASUAD010000234.1:0-8664 GCA_035763965.1 Thermoanaerobaculia bacterium
TGGGACTTGCGCGCCTCGCCGCTGTCGATCGCGCGGACGGTCGGCGCGCTGTACGGGTTCGCCGCGGGCGCGGAGGACGCGGAGGTCCTCCAGCCGGTCCTCGGCGTAAACGAGGAGACGCGCGCTCCGGCGGTCGCGCCGTGACGGTCGCGGAGATCCTCGCGAAGGACCACCGCGTCCTCGACGACCTGTTCGGGATGTTTCTCGCGTCTCCGGACCGCGCCGGCGCCCTCCGCGCGATCCGCGAGTTCGACGAAGCGCTTCGCCGTCACACGAGATGGGAGGAAGAGGAGCTCTTCCCGGCGGCTCGCGAACGGAAGCTGGTCGCACGCGAGGAGGAGTCCGAACGCGATCGCCTCTTTCGCGAGCTCCGCCTCGAGCACGTCCAGATCCGCGAGCTCTCGGGGATGATCGTCCGGCAGCTCGGCGAGGGCGGCGACGTCCGCGCCGCCCGCGGCATCGCCGCGAACCTCGCCCGTCGCTGGGAGGCGCACACCGAGCGCGAGGAGCGCGAGGCGATTGCGTTTCTCGAAGGAGGAGCGGGTCGGTGAGCCGCTATCTTCCGAGCGGCCAGACGAGCGGGACCAGGAGCATCGAGACCACGAACACGAGTGCGGTCAACGGGAGCCCCACGCGGGTGAAATCGAAGAACCGGTAGCGGCCCGGCCCGTAGACGAGAACGCACGACGGTTCGAGCGGCGTCAGGAACGAGCAGGACGCGGCGAAGGTCACGCACATGACGAACGAGCGCGGATTCAACCCGAGCTTGTTCGCCGTGGCGACGGCGATCGGAAGAACCACGAGCGCGGCCGCCTGATTCGACATCGGCTGTGTCAGCAGGACCGTGAGGACGAAGAACGCCGCGAGCAACGCGGTGCTCCCCAGGCCGCTGAGGTGCCGCACGATCAGGTCCGACAGGAATGCGGCCGTCCCGGTCTTCTCCATCGCGAGGCCGAACGCGATCATGCATCCGATCATCACCATCAGCCGCCAGTCGACCGATTCGTACGCCTCCTGCGGCGTCATGCATCGCGTGATCACGAGCGCCACGCCCCCCGCGATGAACGCGAGCGGGAGAGGAAGCAGACCCGCCACCGCGACCGCGACGGAGCCGATGAAGATCGCGGCGGCCCATCGCCCTTTGCGCCGCCGCGGATGGTGGGCCGAGACGTCTTCGAGAAGGAAGAGTTCGCCCCCGCCGCGGACTCGATCCAGCGCCTCGAGGCTCCCCTGCAGGAGGAGCACGTCGCTCGGCTTCAGCCGGATGCCGGAGAGCTTCTCGATTCGATCGGGACCTCCCGCCGAGTGGATCGCGAGCACGGTCACTCCCGTCCGCTCGCGGAACCGCGATTCCCTGAGCGTCCTTCCGACGAGGTCGGAGTGCGGAAGCACCATGGCTTCCATCATCCGGATGCGTTCGGACTGAAGGTCACCGTCCGACAGCGCCGGCTTGACGTCGGGCCGAATCTCGATCCCGCCGGCATCCTTGACCGAAAGAATGTCTTCCGCCTTCCCTTCGATGATCAGGATGTCGTTCTCGGCGAGGGTTGCGTGCGGCCCCGGCGCAAGGGTGCGGCGCTCGCCGCGAACGATCCCGACGACGTTCAGGTTCATGGCGGAGCCGAGCTGGCTCTCCGCGAGTGACTTGCCCGCCAGGCGGGAGCCCGGCTGGATCAATGCCTCGGAGAGATAACGCCGCAGGTCGTACCGGTCCGTCATATCGCGCTCGCCGCGATCGGGAACGAGACCGGGAGCGAGAAAGAAAAGATAAAGCAGCCCGAGGATCGTGATTACCACGCCGACCGGCGCGAGCTCGAAGAACCCGATCGGCGCGAGCCCGTACCGTGGAAGCTGGCTCGAGATCACGAGGTTCGTCGAAGTCCCGATCAAGGTCACGCTTCCCGCGAGGATCGAAGCGAAGGCGAGCGGCATCAGCACGCGGGAGAGCGCCACCGCCGTACGGCGCGCGACGCCGATCATGATCGGCAGGAAGACGGCGGTCGTCACCGTGTTCGAGAGAAAGGAACTGACGGCCGCCGCCGAGCCGAGGATGACCCGCGTCAGCCTGGAGGGATTGGAGGAGCCGACCGAGGCAAGCCAGAGTCCCAGCCGCTCGACGACTCCCGTTCGCACGATGCCGGCCGTCACCACGAAGAGCGAGATGAGGATCAGGATCGTTTCGTTTCCGAAGCCCGACAGGGCCTCCAGCGGCGTGAGGACGCGCGGGACCGCGAGACAGAGAAGAACGATGAGTCCGACGACGTCGACGGAAAGCTTGTCCGAAGCGAAGAGCACGAGGGCGACGACCAGCAGGCCGAGAACGTAGGCGATCGAGAGCGTCATGGAACGCCGGGTCGTTTAAGCCGACGCGAGAGCGCGCACCCGGATCGTGCGCTCCCGCGGACCGTCGAGCTCGATCAGCACGATGCCCTGCCAGCGCCCGAGCTGCGGCTTGCCGTCCTCGAGCGGAACGAGGCACGACACGCCGATCGCTTCCGAGAGAAAGTGCGCCGGAGAGTTCCCCTCGGCGTGGTCGAAGCGCACGTCGGGCACCCACCGCCCGAGCGCGCGTTCGACGTCCGTCGTCACGTCGTCGTCCCACGTCTCGCCGACGGTGACGGCGGCAGTCGTGTGCGGAACCGAAACGAGCAGCGCCCCGGACTTCGCTCCAACCTCCTTCGCCGCGCGCTCGACCTGCTTCGTCACGTCGATCCGCTCGATTTTCTTCCGCGTCCGGACCTGAAACTCCGCTCCGCCGGCCATATGGGCAAGTCTATGGCCGCGACGGTCGCCTTCTCTGTGGCCGGGCGTGCGATAAGGTCACCGACGGATCGAGCGTGGACGGGCTGAGAGAGAGATCTCTGCGAATCGCTCTTCCGATCGCGCTCGGAGGAGCTCTTTTTCTCTGGGCGCTCTGGCCGTGGCTTCCCTTTTCCGGCGCGGCGAACCCTCCGAGAACGATCGTCTTCTACGGATTCAGCATCCTCGGCGACGTCTTCAACGAAGGGATCTTTCCGGCGTTCCAGAAAGAGTGGCGGCAGCGGACCGGCGAGAAAGTCGAGATTCTCGGGTCCTTCGCCGGCTCCGGAACGGTGACCAACCAGATCATCCTCGGCGTGCCGGCCGACGTCGCGTTGCTCTCGCTCGAAAGCGATGCGCAGAAGCTCGCCGCCGCAGGGGTCGTCCCGGATGGGATCTGGCGGGAGCTTCCTCACGCGGGGATCGTCAACCGCACCCCGTTCGTGATCCTCGTTCGCCCGGGGAACCCGAAGCGGATCCGCGACTTCGCGGACCTCGGCCGAACGGGAATCGGAGTGGTGCATCCGGATCCCATGACGTCGGGAGGCGCGAACTGGGCGATCGTCGCCGAGTACGGCGCCGGCGTCCGCGGCCACCCGCAAAAGCCGGACGCCGGTTTCGAGATGTTGTTCGGCGTCTGGAAGAACGTCGTCGCGCAAGCGTCGTCCGCGCGCGCCGCGCGCACACAGTTCGAGAACGGGTTCGGCGACGCGCTCATCACCTACGAGCAGGAGGCGCTCCGCGATCGGGCCCTCGGAAAGCTTCGCGCGGACATCGTCTATCCTCGCCGGACCGTGCTTTCGGAGCACACGCTCGTCGTCATCGATCGGAACGTTCTCCCCGGAGAACGCAAGCGAGCGCGGGCTCTCGTCGATTTTCTCTGGGGTGAGAAGGCGCAGCGCATCTTCGTCGAATACGGCTTCCGCAGCGTCGTCGAAGATCTCAATACCGGCAATTCCGCGTTCGGGAGGATCGACGATCCGTTCCGGATCGCGGATTTCGGCGGCTGGAAACGAGCGAACAAGGAAATCGTCGAAGGGGTCTGGAGAAAACGCGTTCTCCCGAAAGTGAAACATTGAACGGGCCGCGCACCGCGAGTCGTGGACCGGGAATCCCCGTCGCGTTCCTGTTACTGGTTCTTCTGCCGCTCATCCTCATGCCGCTCGCGGCGGTCTTCGTTTTCGCTTTCAAGAACGGACCCGGCACTTTTCTCGAGTCGCTTCGAGACCCGGACGCGCAGTTCGCGATGCGCTTCTCTCTCCTGATCGCGTTCGGCACTGCCGTCGTCAACGCCGTGCTCGGCACGTTCGCCGCCTACGTCCTATCGAAGTATCGGTTCGCGGGAGAGCGCTCCCTGGGAATCGTCGTCAACCTGCCGGTCGCGATCCCGACGGTCGTCGTGGGGACATCGCTCCTGCTCCTGTGGGGTCCAATCGGACTGCTCGGCCGGTTGATCGACCCGCTCGGCCTGCAGCCGATGTTCACGCCGGCGGGAGTCCTCCTCGCCCACCTGTTCGTGACGTTCCCCTACATGCTCGGCGCGGTCAAGCCGGTCTTGGACGAGCTCGAGACGACCTATGAAGAGGCCGCCCAGACGATCGGCGCGAATCGGTGGCAGACGTTCCGCTGGGTGCTGCTGCCCGCCCTTCGCGGCGGCATTTTCACGGGAGCGCTCCTGACGTTCGCGCATTCGCTCGGAGAGTTCGGCGCGACGGTGATGGTCTCCGGAAACCTGCGGCTGCGGACCCAGACCGCGCCGCTCTACATCTTCGCGAAGTTCGAGGCGGGCAACATCGCACAGGCCAACGCCGTGGCCGCGGTGCTCGCACTGCTCTCGTTTCTGATCTTCTTCGCGCTCCTGCGCTCACCGCGGCGCCGGGCGCAGCAGGGTTAACCCGACGTGTCGATCGTCTTGAAGGATCTGACGAAGATCTTCGGGAAACACCGCGTCGTCGACCGCGTGTCTCTGGAGGTGGAGCCCGGAGAGCTCTTCGTCCTCCTCGGCGAAAGCGGGAGCGGCAAGAGCACGATCCTCCGCCTCATCGCGGGCCTTTGGCGCGCCGACGGCGGAACGATCCTGCTGCACGGACGGGACGTCACGGCGACGCCGCCGCGAAGCCGCGGCGTCGGCTTCGTCTTCCAGAACTACTCGGTCTTCCGGCACATGAGCGTCGCCGAGAACGTGGAGTTCGGATTGCGGGTCCGGCGCCGTCCGCGTGCGGAGCGGAGGCAGCGCCGAGAGGAGCTTCTCGACCTTCTCGGGCTGGGCGGACTCGGACACCGCTACGCGAATCAGCTCTCGGGGGGCCAGCAGCAGCGGGTCGCGCTCGCACGCGCTCTCGCCTACGAGCCCCAGATCCTGCTGCTCGACGAACCCTTCGGCGCCCTGGACATCAAGATCCGCGCGCAGCTTCGCCGCAGCCTGCGCGAAATCCAGAGAAAACTCGGCGTCGCGACGGTCCTCGTCACGCACGACCAGGTCGAAGCCTTCGAGCTCGGAGACCGCATCGGCGTGATCGAACGCGGCCGACTGCTCGAGGTCGGACGGCCGGAGGATCTCTACGAGCGGCCCCGAAGCCTCGCCGTCGCGACCTTCGTCGGCTCCGGCACGGTTCTCGTCGGCCGCAGCCACGGCGACGTCGCGCGTTTCGGCGACGTCGAGCTGCCGATTCCCGCCGAGGTTCCGCACGAGTCGGGCGCTCGCGTGCGCGTCCTCTTCCGTCCCGAGGACGTTTCTCTGTCGGAGAGCCCGCCCGGCGGAGCGGATCGGCCGCCGGTCCTCGGACGGGGGGAGATCTTCGACCAGGCGTTCGGCGGCGCGACGAAGCGGCTTCGTCTGCGGCTTCCCCCTTTGAGAGAAGTCCGGCAGATCGCGCCGCCGCTCCCCTACGGCGAGGAAGGATTGATCGTCGAGGCAGACGTCTCCGCGGAGGAGAGGACGCCGCAACTTCCCTGGGTCGTCCTCAGGAGCTGGCACATCCTGCGCCGCCCGGCACCCCGTCTGCTCGCCTGCGATCCCGGGGACGGAACGACGGACGTCCTCGAAATGGCGGATCACCTGGCCGACGCCGTCGAAGGCGCAGTGACGTTGCTCGCCGTCGCGCCCGAAGGAGCTCAAACGTCGAAGCTCGAAGGACCCTTGACGGCGCGGCGCGACGAAGTCGGGCTCCACCGGGCGGCGGTGCGCGTTCGCGCCGGAGACCCCGTCGAGCAGGTCCTCGCGGAACAGGCGGAGGGAGTGCACGATTTCATCCTGGTCGGCTTTCGCGGAGGAGAGGGCCGTCGCCCCGGGCGCGGCGAGTCCACCGCGGTTCGGCTTCTCGATTACCTGCCCGTGCCGATCCTCCTCGTCCGGGGGCCGATCCGCCGTCCCCGGAGAATCCTCATCTGCACGGCCGTGGGCGAGCCCGGGAAGGCCGACATCCGAATCGGCGGCTGGGTCGCGCGGCAGCTCGCCGCGGAGGCGACGCTCCTGCACGTCCACCGCGGTGAGGAGCCGCCGCAGTGGGTGCGTGACCACCTCCGCCGGGGCGTCGCGACGCTGCGCTCGCTCGAGGTCGCGGCTTCACTCACGCTTCGCCCGGCCGAAACGCCCGCCGAGGGAATCCGCGACGAATCTCGCGAGGGAGACTACGACCTCATCGTGGTGGGCGGCCACCCGCCGGAGCTCCGCGGTGAGCGGGAGAACGTCACCCGGCAGGTCGTCGAGCTCGCCGGATGCTCGGTTCTCGTCGTGCCGGAAAGCGCCTAGAGCTCGCGCGTCTTTGCGCTCGCCTCGACGAGCGCCGCGAGTTTCGCGAGTGACGACCGCCAGCCCGCCTCGTTGTCGGCGGTCGAAAGGCCGCGCGGCAGGCGGTCGTGGACGGCGAGGATATCGGTGCCGACGTCCGCATCGGTGAGCGTGATCGTGATCGTCATCTCGCCTCTCAGCTCGGGATCCGTCGTCTCGAACTCGACCGCTTCCACGACCTGCTCGTTCGGCACGAGCTTCACGAAGCGGCCGTGGTACGTGTCGGTGTGCGCGGTCGTCTTGCCTGTCCCGGTGGGCGCGTCGTACGTGAGCGAGATCCGGAAGGAGCCGCCTTCGCGGGCGTCGAGCTCGTGCACGCGGCTGGTCATGCCCTCCGGCACCATCCACGTCGCCACCGCGCGCGCGTCGAGAAGCGCGCGATAGACGATCGCGCGGGGCGCGTCCACGCGGCGACGGATGCGGGTGGAGCGGGCGTCCGACATCGCCACTCAGCGCGTCGGGTAGAGCTCGCGGTACGACTCCGCGTAGAGAAGCACGCGCCGGACATAATCGCGGGTTTCGTGAAACGGGTGCGACTCGAGGATTTCGTCCTCGGCGCGGCCCCGGTTCTCCTGGAGGACACGGCTCATCCGTGAGGGGCCGCCGTTGTACGCGGCGAGCGCGTGGCGGATGCTTCCACCGAAGCGGTCGAGGAGCTGCCTGAGATACGCCGCCCCCAGGCGCGCGTTGACGCCCGGATCGTAGAGGAATGCACGCCGATAGCGTACCCGCAGAACCGATCGCGCGAGCGGTTTCGCGGTTCCGGGAAGGAGCTGCGTCAGCCCGAGGGCGCCGGCGTGCGACTTCGCTCCGGATTCGAAAACGCTTTCCTGCCGGATGAGCCCGCGCAGCAACGCGGGATCGAGGTGAAACTCCCGGGCGCGCTCCGGAAGGAATCCGCCTTCCTCGACGGGATAGTGCAACCGGCGCCAGCCGTCGGGCACGCGCGCCTCTTCGGCCGTGCCGATCTCGGGAAAGGCGCGCTTCGCCGCCGCGGCGGCCGATGCGAAGCGGCCGAGAGCGAAATCGGCCTCGGCGATGCGCAGATCGCGTCCGCGCGACGGCTCGAGGGCGCGCGCCTCCGCCCGGGCCTCCGCGAACATCCGGAGACGGAGAAGCTCGTCCGTGCGCCGGAATTCGGCCGTCTCCGTCGAGGGATCGGAGAGCGCCGGCGGGGCAGGCGCGGCCTCGCCGCGATATCGGCCGCGCGCGAAGATCGCGTAAACGTCGGCCGGATCGCCGGCGGCGAGCTTCCGGTAGAGGGCGGCGGCTTCTTCCTTCCGGTTCTCCCGCTCCAGGCACCGGGCGCGCCAGTACGTGAGTCGACGGTCGCGCCAGAGGTCGTCGTAGGTGGCGGAGAGAGCCTCGAAGCGGCGCCGCGCTCCCGGGAAGTCGCCGGCCCGCCACTTCTCCCATGCGAGCTCCCAGATCGGCTCGAACCCGCGGACGGTGCCGCGCGTCCCGGAGGTGAGCCGGCGCGCGTGCATGAGAGCGCCGTCGAAGTCATCCGCCTCCGCAGAGAGCCGCAAGAGTCGCTCCCGCGCGGCCGCCCGAGCCGGCGGCGGCGCGGAGGCGACCGCGACGCGCTCGAGGAGACGCCGCACCGGGGCGATCCGCGGACTCCGGGCGATCGAGGAGGCATCCTTTCCTTTCCGCAGTCGCGCGAGCACGAGGTCCGCGCGGAGAAGTCTCGCGTCGAAGGACTCGCCGGCTCTTTCGGGAACCCGTGAAGCAGCGGCCTCCGCGTCTTCCGCCCGTCCGAGCGCCGAGAGGGCGCGCGCGAGAGCGAGCTGGTTTGCCGCGCGGTCCGCCGCTGGCCACGCTCCGGGACGCTCCGCGAGCAATCGGTAACCGCGCTTCGGGTCTCCCGCCGCCACGAGCGCGCGGCCCCGGCGCGCGCGGTCCGCTGCCGAGAGGCGTTTCTCCTCGCGCTTCAGCACCGCGCGCACTGCTGCGGGGGTGGCGCGTGCGACGTCGGCCGCGGGCGCGCGCAGAAGGAGGGCCCGCGCCGCATCGGCGACCGAGCGGGAATCCCCGGCGGCGAGCCCGAGTCGAACTCGATCGACTTCGATCGC
>DASUAD010000235.1:0-4207 GCA_035763965.1 Thermoanaerobaculia bacterium
TCGCGATCGTCGGAAGGCTTTCGCACCGGCCGGACAACCGCGTGGCGACCCGCCGCATCGCCTTCCGCGAGGCATTCCCGGTCGCACTCGACCTCTTCGAGCTGAACGCGATGGCGACGGGGCGGGGCGAGGAGCTCGTGAGGGAGTGGCGAGAGATCGAGCAACGCGCGAAAGGAGCCCGGGAACGATTCATCGCCGAGGCCTCGCCATCCCGCCCGCGAAGACGGCGCAGAGGCGGCCGGCGAAGAGCCATCCCGTAACCGGTAAGATCGCTCCATGTTTCTCGCCAACAACTTTCTCGGGATCCCCGAGCACGAAAACACGCTCGAGAACAGTCGCGTGGTCGTGCTGCCCGTCCCTTACGAGCGCACCGTCTCCTACGGCGTGGGAACGCGCAACGGCCCGGCCGCGATCCTCGAAGCGTCCCGATACGTCGAGCTTTACGACGACGAGCTCGACGAGGAGCCGGCGAGCACCGGAATTCATACCCTCCCGCCCTGGCTGCCCGACCGGATGGAGCCCGAGGCCGCCGTCGGCGCGCTCGAGGGCGTCGTCTCCGAGCTTCTCGCAAAGCCCCGCTTCGTCCTGACGATCGGAGGCGAGCACGCCATCGCCGCTGGGCCGATCCGGGCGCACCTCGCGAAGTATCCGAAGCTCTCGGTCCTTCACTTCGACGCGCACGGGGATCTCCGCGACGAATACGAGGGGGATCGCTACTCCCACGCCTGCGCCGCGCGCAGGTTCGTCGAGCTCGGAATCCCGACCGTCCACGTCGGTATCCGTTCGATCTCGCGGGAGGAGATGGACTTCGCGCGACAGAAGAACCTGCTGATCGTCTCGAACCGGCGCCTTCCCGCGTTCGACGACTGGGTTCCGGAGGCGCTCCGGCGGCTGACCGGCGAGGTCTACGTGACTTTCGACGTGGATTTCTTCGACGGCTCGCTCGTCCCGGGCACCGGGACGCCGGAGCCGGGCGGAGGCACGTGGGAAGACGCGCTCGAGATTCTCCGGCGGGTGGCTGCCGAACGCCGGATCGTGGGCGCCGACGTCGTGGAGCACGCCCCGCTCCCGGGCAACCGGGCGCCCGATTTCCTGGTGGCGAAGCTCTGCTACAAGCTCCTCGGGTACGCGCTCTTCCCCGAGAAGGTCCGAGCCCTCCTGATGGCGGCCGCCAAGTCCTTTTAGATCAGTCGCGCAGGACCGTCCGGCTGGCGAACTTTCCGCCGGAACCTGCGTTTCTTAGGGCGAGAGTGAAGGTTTGAGCGCCGAAGAAAAAGCCCTCGTGGACCGCTGCCGGCAGGGGGACGACGACTCCTGGAGGGAGTTCGTGGACCGCTTCGGGCAGAAGGTCTATTCGGTGGCCTACCACTTCACGCTGAACCGCGAGGACGCGGAGGAGCTCTCGCAGGAGATCTTCCTGAAGACCTTCGAGAACCTCCACCGATACGACGGGAGCTTCCCGCTCGTGGCGTGGCTGTTGTCGCTCTCCCGAAACCTCTGCATCGACCGCTATCGGCGCCGCAAGCGCGAGAAGTCGTTCCGCTTCGTGAGCGACGACGCGGTGATGCCGCTCCTGAAGTCGGAGGACGACCCGGCAGCCGAGGCTCTGAAGAAGGAGCGCACGAAGCTGCTCTTCTGGGCGCTCGCCGAGATCCCGGAGGACCTCGCCGAGATCCTCGTGCTGCGCGACCTCGACGGCCTCGCGTACGACGAGATCGGAAAAGCCCTCGAGCTGCCGGACGGGACGGTCAAGTCGCGTCTCTTCCGCGCGCGGGCCGAGGTCGCGCGCCGGATCCGCGAGCGCCACGAGCGGCGCGGGGCCGCGGGCGCTTTCCAGACGCTCGCGCTGGCCGCGGGAGGAGTCCTGTGAGCTGCGGCGAGCTCGAGCGGCTGTTTCTCGCCGGCGCCTCGCCGGAAGCGGCGCGCCGCCACGCGAGCGGGTGCGCGACGTGTCGCGTCGTCGGCGCCGATCTGGAGGCCGCGGCAGGAATGGTCGCCGGGCTCACCGGGCCTCCCCTTCCGACGTCGCTCCGGACGGCGCTCCTCGAGATCCCGCGCACGACCGTGTCGTGCGAAGGGGCGGAGCAGCTCCTGCCGCTCGCGATGGAGAACGAGATCTCCGACGCCGACGAAGTACGACTCTCCAACCACCTCGCGCGCTGCGCGGCGTGCTCGGAGTCCGCTGCGACGCTCTCGGCCGTGCGCGATCTCGCGCAGCCCGTCGCGCCCCCCTGGCTCGCGGCACGGCTCGCCGCGAACCGGCCGGTCCGCGAAAAGAGCGTCTGGAGAATGCTCCTCGATCCGAAGGCGGCGATCGCGCTCGCGTACGCGGCGGCGGTCGTCGTGATGCTCCTCGGGTTCAACCCGGCCGACCTCGCGCGGCGCGTGGGCGCGAGCCGCCTCGGCGAGAACACGCGCGCCGCGGTGACCGTCGCCGAAAGCTCGCTCACGGACCGCGTCGGCGCGATCCAGGAAAACATCTCGCGCACGATCCAGGTTTGGAAGGGACGCGCGAGCGGCTACGGACGCGCCGCGCTCACCAATGCGGTCGCGCTCATCTGGAAATCATCCGGTTCGAAAGAACGTCCGCCCGAACGTCCACGGAACCGGGACGGCAGCGGTGCGTTTAGAGAGAAAGAAACGACGATCATGACCTGGCGGGCCTGAGAGCCGCCGAGAGGAGAAACGAAATGGAAGACAACCGCTCCGAGGCTCCGCCGCCTCCCGCCGCTCCCCCCGCCGGGACGACACCGCCGCCGATTGCTCCCGCGACGACCACTGCGACCGGTCCCGTCGTGGTGCTCGAGAAGAAGTCGCCGGGGCTCGCCGGTGTCCTCTCGATGTTTCCCGGGCTCGGGCACCTGTACCTGGGCCTCTATCAGCGCGCGTTCACCTTTGCCGGCGTCTTCTGCCTGCTGATTTTCTTCAACACCCACGGCCGGATGGCTACTCTCTCGGGACCCGCGACCGCATTCGTGTGGTTCTTCGCGATCATCGACGCGGTTCGCCAGGCAAAGGCGATCAACGCGGGCTACGTCGCCACGGGAGGCTTCGCTCCGTCCGAGAGCACCGTCGTTCCCCGCGCGCGCGAATCGATGGCGGGACTCACGTGGGGCGTCATCCTCGTCGGCCTCGGCACGCTCTGGCTGCTCGACCGTTACGTGGATATGGACGCTTTCTGGGCCGCGGTCGAGGACTGGCTCGCGCCGGTGGCGTTCATCCTGCTCGGCGTGGTCCTGATCGCGACGTACGTGGCGAAGAAGCGCCGTCACAACGCGTCGGAGACGTGGCCGCCGAGGACGTAAAACGGGAAACGGAAAACGGGAAACGAGGGCGCGGGAGACCGCGCCCTTTCGCCGTTCCGCCGTCGTCAGACCGTCGCGAGCTCGGCGAGATACTCCACGAAGGACTTGACCGCTCCGTCGAACCCCTGGATCTTCGGGTTCGACGACTCGATCACGTAGTACTCGTCGGGCGCGTGCGCACCGCTGCCGTAGCCGAGCCCGAAGTGGCCGGCTGCGAGCGATAAGGGCTCTCCGGTGAAAACGAATCCGGGCCACGATCCCGCGTTGCGCGGCCACATGAGCGGATCGAGTCCCGCGCGTCGAAGCACCGAAACCTGCGCGCGGATCAACGGCGAGTTCGCGGCGGTGCCCGTCGGATCGTAGCCGCCGGTCATGTTCACTTCGACGTCGCCGAAGCCGCGTTTCGCGAGGTGACTCTTCAACGCGGCGAGCGCCTCCGCCGCTTTCATGTCGGGCACGAGCCGCAGGTCGATCTTCGCGACCGCCCTGTGAGGCAGGATCGTCTTTCCGCCCGGTCCCGTGTACCCGCCGACCAAACCCTGGATATTGACCGTCGGCTGCGAGACCAGCCGCTCGAGCGATTCGACGAAACCGACGTCCTTGATCCAGTACCGGACCCCGAGCTGCTCCTTCAGCACCGTTTCGTCGAACCGGCGTGCGCCCTCGGCGACCATGGCCTTCTCCGCCGCCGAGATGGGCCGGGCCCGGTCCCCGAACCCGTCGATCGCGGGCTCGCCCTCCGCCGTCACCAGGGTGTTGAGCGCCTGCACAAGGTGCCATGCCGGGCTGTCGACGCGGGCCTTGTTGCTCGAGTGGATGTCCTTCTCGGGTCCGCGCCCCCACTTTTCGCCCGTCGAGACGATCTCGAGCTCGACGACTCCCTTCGCGCCGAGCGACACCTG
>DASUAD010000236.1:0-10492 GCA_035763965.1 Thermoanaerobaculia bacterium
CGGCCACAACCGCGTTTTCGGTCCCGACTTTCGCTGGTCGCCGACCGACGTGGACACCATCACCGGACAGTTCCTGTACTCGTGGAGCCAGACTCCCGAGCGCCCGGACCTCGCGGACGAGTGGGACGGCCGGAAGCTCTCCGGCCACGCCGGCGTCTTGTGGTGGTCCCACTCGACGAGAACGTGGGACTGGTTCACCGGATACTGGGACTTCGGCGACGAGTTTCGCGCCGACAACGGCTTCATCCCCCAGGTCGGATATCGCGAAACGTGGGGCGAGGTCGGCCATACGTGGCGCCCGACGAAAGGGTTGCTCCGCCGGCTCCGGACCTTTTTGATCGCCGACTACCAGGCGCAGCAGGACGGGGCACTGATCTACCGCTCGGTCCGTCCAGGCGTCGGGATGGACGGACTGTTCACCTCGTTCCTGCGGTTCGAGGTGGACTTCGGGAAGGTTCGCGCCGGCGAGGAAACCTTCGACCGAACCCGGCTGCTCTACCAGATCGACGGCAGCCCCTCGCGCGTGTTCAACCGGGTCGGGTTGAACGGCTTCCTCGGGGAGCAGGCCGACTTCGCGAACTCCCGGGCGGGAAAAGGCGGCAGCGTGGTCGGGTTCGCCACCGTCCGTCCGACGGACCACCTGGAGCTGCGCTTCGACGGAAGCTGGCAGTGGCTCGACGTCGACGAGGAAACCGCGCGCGGGCGCCTCTTCACGGCATCCGTCGCGCGGCTGCGAGCGCAGTACACCTTCAACGCCCGCGCTTTCGTGCGCGCGATCGGACAGTGGGTCGAGACGAAGCGCAACCCGGATCTCTACACGTTCGAGGTGGACCGTCGAAACGGCGACTTCTCCGGGTCCGTGCTTCTCGCGTACAAGCTCAACTGGCAGTCCGTGCTCTTCCTGGGCTACGGCGACAACCGGGCGCTCGACGAGAACGAGAACCTCGAGCGCGCCGGGCGGCAGCTGTTCCTGAAGCTGTCGTACGCATTCCAGCTGTAGGCGTCAGTCTTCCAGCGCGACGAGTCCGAAGACGGGGCGCTTCCCGAGCGCGATTCGGAAGCCGTACAGTGCGATCGCAACGACGACCGCGAGCGCGAAGAGGGACCGCGCGGCGTACCACCGCGAGAGGTCGAGGGTGATCGGGGAGAGCCTCAGGAGCGTGCCGACGAGTCCTGCAATCGCAACGGCCAGGAGACCGAAACGAAGGACGACGAAGACGAAAATAGTCGCAATGAGGACGGCGAACGGAATCTCGATCGCGAGATTCTCCCCGCTCATGTTCAGCAGGAAAAACAGGAAGCCGAGCGGGATCGCGCCGAGCCACTTCCTCCGGCGGAAGACGGAGGATGCCAGGAAAAAAAGGAACATTATTCCGACCGCCGCGAAGACGGCATCGTTCTGCCGCCCGATAAAGAAGCCGGCCGCTTCCCGCGTTCCCCGCATCATCAACTCGGAGGGGGGAACCGGCGTCATCCCGGGAGCGTCGATCCACGCGGGGAGAGCATTCGAAGAGTGCAGGAGCATCGCGTCCGTCGCGCCGAGGAGCGTCCCCATGAGGATGTCCCGGCCCACGAGAGGATCCCGGAGCCGTCCGGTCAGGAGCCGATTCCACGAGATCAGGAGATCGGGCCAGCGGCGCCGGACATACGGCTCGAGCGCCACGTAGCTCAACCAGACGAAAACGGCCGCGAAGAGCGCGCCCCCCAGGCCGGTGGAGAGCAGGTTCCCCTCCCTCGGCACATCCGGCACGTGATGTGCTCGCAGGAGAAAGGCGATCATCGAGGCGAGAAAGACGTAGGTCGCGATCCGCAGCGCGCCGCGCGGATCCCCTCGACCGAGTCGGAGGTTTCGCCGCGCCAGAACGACGGCCGCCGCCAGCAACGTGAAAACGACGATGTTCATGACCGTGCCGACTGTCGGACCCAGGGTGCGGAACGGCATCTCCCTGCGGAAGGGACGCTCCCAGGGCCCGGCGATCGCGAAATAGACGAGCTTGCCCCGATAGCCGGCGGCAGTCACGTGGAGCGGTGTATCCGGATGTCGGGAGGAAGTTCCTTCCCACTCGGCCCGGCTATCGAACGGCGTGGTTGGAACCGATCGGGGCGGCGTGGGCGCGAAGCGCCGGAGGTCCAGGTCCGCCTCCCTCAAAACAGTTTCCCAGTCGATCTTTGCGGCAATCGGGGCGGGCTCGTCGAGCTCCGGGGGCACAGCTCGAAAGAATCGCAGCCGTCCGCGCGAATCGAGGTTCACCGTGACCATCCCCGAGATCTCGTTGGGGGGATTCGAGATCGAGACCATCCCGCTCAACTCTGCAAGGGGACCGACGAGCGTCGCGACCGTAGGAACCATCAGCCGAGGGCTCTGCCGGTAGAAGAACGACCAGGGTCCCGGCTCACCGGTCGCGAGCTCCCGGACCCGCTTCGGCGAGGGGATGTGGGCCGCGCGGTACCGGAGATATTCGTACTCCCGGGAAAACCACCACGACGAATCCGCGGGGGACTCGGGGTAACCGAACTGCCGAACGAGATCCCGCGCTCGATCGGAGAGCGAGTCCGGGCTCCTGCCCGGAGGACCGAGCGCGAGATCGGTCGAGTAGCGGGACACGCCGACGACGATCGCGACCACTGCGACGATCGCGCCGAGCAGACCCCAGGCGACCGCCGGGGCGAGCGCGCCCTCCTCGCCGGCCGCCGCCACCATCTCGGGAGACGGTGTCTCCCCCGCCGCGAGCGCTGCGGCCAACGGATCGCCTCCCGGAAGCGCGGATGCCACCTGGATCGCGGACGACGGACGCAGGCGCGGGTCCTTTTCGAGACACTTCAGGATCACGCGCTCGACCGCCGGATCGAATCCCGCCACGAACTTCGAAGGAACCGTCGGGGATTCCTCGGTGTGTTTCCGGACCAGGTCCTCGAAAGTCGTACCGTCGACCGCCTTGCGGCCGGTCGAGATCTCGTACAGCACCAGGCCGAGCGCGTAGAGATCGCTCTGGATGGACGAGCCGCGTCCCTGGAGCTGCTCGGGAGCCATGTACGCGGGCGTGCCGGACGTCGTCCCGTCCTCGACGCTCGCCCCGGAGACGACGGCGAGGCCGAAGTCCGTGATCCTCGCGCGGCCGCGGCCGTCGATCATGACGTTCGAAGGCTTCAGGTCCCGGTGCAGAACGCCGCGGTCGTGCGCGGCCGCGAGGCCGGCGCAGAGTTGCCGGGCGATCTCCAGGACCTTGTCCTGCGGCAGCCTGCCGATCCGCTTCAGGAGCGAGGAGAGATCTTCGCCGTCGACGTACTCCATCGAAAGGCAGTGGCGGCCTTCGACGTCGACGACGTCGTACACGCGGCAGACGTTCGGGTGCGAGACCTGGCGCGCGAGCCGGACCTCGGAGAAGAAGCGCTCGCGGGCGGCGGCGTCGTTCGCGAAAGTCTCCGGAAGGAACTTGAGCGCGACGGGCTGTCCGAGCTTCAGATCGTCGGCCCGGTAGACCTCTCCCATTCCCCCGCGGCCGAGTAGCCCGATCACGCGATACCGATCGGCCAGGATAGTGCCGGGCGCGAAGCCGCCGGTGTCGATCGACTCGGCCGACCCGATCCGGCCTACTCCCGACCAGCCGGCCCTCCGCCCCGCGGCTTCGGCCACGGAAGGGGTCGCGAGGCCCGTCGGGGCCTGGGAGACCGAGCTCAACGACCCGCCGCAGGAAGGGCAGAAACGCGCCAGATCGGGGACGTCGGAGAGGCACGCCGGACAGTGAGTCAACCCGCGGAAATCCTACTCCCAGTCAGAGCGGTCGGCTTCGCTTCAGCGGGTCCGTCTCGGCCGCGGCTATGGTACGCTAGTACCATGGTAACGAAAGCCGAGGCCTTCCGGCCGATCGACCGCGTCCAGACCGGCGTCAGGATCGAAAAGCGGATCCTGAAGGTGCTCAAAGGGCTCGCGGAGCTCAAGGACCTCTCCCTGGGCGACCTTCTCGAAGGGATCGTCCTCCACGCGTTCGAGGGGAAGGCGCCGTTTTCCCCCGCGGCCCTCAAGCAGATCGCGGAGCTCAAGCGCATCTACGGCCTCGACCTGCGCGCGAGCGACAGCCACCGGCTGAAGGAGCGCCGATCGTGAACGACGGCGATTTTCTCGCCGCGTTCGAAAGCTCGCGGCTCCCCGAGGACTGCTTCCATCACCGCGACCACGTCCGCGCCGCCTGGCTCCTCCTCCACGAGGAGACTCCGGCCGGAGCCCTCGAGCGCTTCTCGTCCGCGCTGAAACGATTCGCCGCGGCAAAGGGGAAGACCGGGCTGTACCACGAGACGATCACGTGGGCGTACCTGCTGCTGATCAACGAGCGCATGGAACGGGGCGGCCGCGGCGTCGACTGGTGAGCCGCAGGGGTCAGGCAGGCATTTTGGCAATTTCGAAAACGGAAAATGCCAAATTACCTGCCTGACCCCAGCATTTCCGCGAGCGCGCGGATCGTCAGCGGCGAGCAGCCCTCGGCTTTGTTGTTCACGAGCACGGAGACCGGGATCCCCGCGTCCGTCGCCATCCGGACGAGAGAGACGACCTCTTTCCTCATGTCGGGGTTGACGTCAGTCAGTCGGCTGAAGGGCATCATCTCTTCGCGCCTCTCCCCGTACGTCGTCCCGGGCCGGAGCAGGAGCCGGATCACGGCGAAGGGTGCCGAATCGATCGGGATCGTCTCCGCCTGCCGTGCCGGCATCGGCATCGCGGTGGCGCAGTTGTAGACGTGCGCCGCGCCGTGGGCGGCGAGCGCGTCGCGGTATTCCCGCGTCAGCAGATTCGGATCCCGCAGCTCTACGGCGTAGCGGAAGTCGTGCGGCAGCGCACCGAGGAACTTTTCCAGTCTCGCCGCGAAGTCCCGTGCGCCCGGACGGACCGAGGCCGGAGCCGGCGGGAACTGGAGAATGAACGGGCCGGCGTGCTCGAAGAAGAGCTCCCGGAACGGGCCGAGGACCTCGTCCTCGAAGAGACCTGGATTGAGGTACTCGGGATTCGGTTCGCTGCCGCGCGGCCCCCCCGGGCGCGAAGGCCGCACCACCGACGTCACCGTCTCCGGCGCCTTCGCGCAGCACAGAAATCCGGGCGGGAGCTGTCCGGCGTAGCGGACGAGGTCCTGCGGCGGGATCGGCGCGTAATAGCTACGGTCGATTCCCACCGTCGTCAGCAGCGGGTGGCGCGAGTACTCACGCAGACCTTCTCGCGCGAGCTCCGCGACCGACGCGACGCGGGAGTACACCAGGCCGGCCCACTCGGGAAAGCTCCACGAGCTCGTTCCGAAACGGACGTTCTTCGGAAGCCGCTCCGCGATCGCGGCCGCTTCCGCGTGCTCGCGCTCGAGGCGTTCGACGAGCGGCGTGCGGAGGGCCGGGGGCTGCGGCGCCGCGAACAGATCGAGCTGCTTCTTTCCGCCGTTCACACGGGGAATTCTTTCATCCGCGCGTGGTAGGTTGTCGGAACTCCGCTTGACCAAGAGCTCGCGAAATCCCTGGTTCCGCGGCGGGGACGTGAACGCGTTCTTCGCGCTCATGTTCGACAACGTCGCGAACCTCGTGATTCTCGTCGCGATCCTGATCGGAGCCTTCCAGTTCCCGAAAGACCTGGTCCTCCGGCGCATCGTGCCGGGCACGGCGATCGGCGTTCTCGTGGGAGACCTGATCTACGCCTGGATGGCGCGCCGGCTCGCCCGGAAAACGGGACGCTCCGACGTGACGGCGATGCCGCTGGGCCTGAACGCGCCGAGCGTCTTCGGGATCTCTTTCGCCGTCCTCGGTCCCGCGTACATCGCGACCGGTGATCCCGTGCTCGCGTGGAAGATCGGAATGGCGGTCGCGGTGCTCGTCGGCCTCATCAAGATGGGTCTCTCGCTCGCCGGGAACGCCGTCCGTACGACGCTGCCGAGGGCCGCGCTCCTCGGCTCGATCGCCGGCGCCGGGGTCGCGCTGATCGCGTTTCTCCCCCTCATGAAGCTCGTGGCGAGTCCGATCGTCGGCTTCGTCGCGCTCGGAATCATTCTTCTCACTTTCGTCGCCGGCGTCCGGCTTCCGTGGGGTCTGCCGGGCGCGTTCGTCTCGGCGCTGGTGGCGGTCGGAATCCACTACGCGCTGACCGCGCTCGGAATCGGTCCGGCGACGACCGCGGCCGCCGCGCCGGGGATTGCATCTCTCGATCTCGCGATTCCATGGCCGAGCTTCGCGTTCCTCGACGGCCTGCCTCTCGCCCTGACGTACCTGCCCGTCGCGCTGCCGTTCGCCGTCATGACCGTCATCGGCGGCATCGACAACACGGAGAGCGCCGCCGCGGCCGGCGACGAGTACGACACGCGCTCGATCGTGGCGACGGAAGGCTTCTGCACGCTCGTCGCCGGGCTGTGCGGCGGGGTCATCGAGTCCACGCCCTACATCGGTCACCCGGCCTTCAAGAAGATGGGGGCGGGCGCGGGCTATGCGGTTGCGACCGCGCTCTTCGTCGGCCTGGGAGGGATGCTCGGATACCTCCCGCTGCTCGTGGACTGGATTCCGCCGGCGGCCGTCGCGCCGATCCTGATCTACATCGGGCTCGAGGTTCTCGGACAGGGGATGCTCGCAACTCCGCCCCGCCACGCGTTCGCGGTGGCTCTCGCGGTCCTGCCGTCGATCGCGTTTCTGGTGTCGCTCGAGATGGGATCTCTCGTCACCGCGGCGGGGGGCGCTCTCGCGAACCTGACCGGCGAGGTCGCCGAAACCTTCCGCGCGGCGCGGCTGCTCGGAAACGGCTTCATCGTGACGGCGCTCGTGTGGGGCGCCGGCGCGGCCGAGCTGATCGATCGGCGGTTCCGCCGTAGCGCGCTGTACTTCTTCGCGGGGGCTTTGCTGTGCCTCTTCGGCATCATCCACTCGCCGACCGCGCAGGGGACCTTCTTCCTGCCCTGGACGGTCGCGGATTCGACGCCCTTCATTTACGCCACCGCATATGCCGCGCTGGGCCTGCTCGTGCTGGCGGTGCCGCTGATCTCGCCGGGTTCTCCCACGGGAGAGAGGGGTTAGGGGCTCGACTCCCTCGCCCCGCTTGCGGGGAGAGGGCCGGGGTGAGGGGCTGAATCTGCAGACCTTGCCCTAATCCGGCAGCGCCGCCCGGATCTTCCTTCCGAGCTTCTCGACCCCGCTCCGGATCTCCTCCGTGTCGAGCGTCCGAATCCGCCGACGCTCCATCAGGGTTCTGCCTTCCACGATCACCGTCTCGACGGAATCGGCCCGGCCGGCGTACACGAGATGGGAAACGGGGTCGAACAGGGGGAGCGCCGCCGGCGCCGAAAGGTCGATCAGGATCAGATCCGCGCGCTTGCCTTTCTCGAGGGATCCGATCCGGTCCTCCATGTGGAGTGCCCGGGCGCCGCCGAGAGTCGCCATCCGCAGCACCTGGTGAGCGGACGCCGCGGTCGGGTCGAGGGTCGCGACCTTCTGGAGCCGCGCGGCCGATCCCATCTCGCCGATCATGTCGAGATCGTTGTTGCTCGCGGCACCGTCCGTCCCGAGTCCGAGGCGCACGCCCGCCTCGAGCATCTTCCCGATCGGCGCGACCCCGCTCGCGAGCTTCATGTTGCTTTCCGGGCAGTGGACGGCGCCGATTCCCGCCTTCGCGAGGAGCGCGATTTCCTCTTCGTCGACACACACACAGTGGGCCGCGAGGAGCCGTCCCGTCAGGGCTCCGAGAGAATCGAGGTGCCGCACGGGGGTCGTCGCATAGCGTGCGCGAACCGTCGCGAGCTCCGCCGGCGACTCGGCGAGGTGCGTCTGGACTGGCGCCGCGTACCGCTCCGCGAGGTTGATCGTCCGCCGCCAGGTCTCGGGCTCGACCGTGTAGCACGCGTGCGGGCAGAGCGACGGCGTGACTCTCGGGTGGCCGCTCCAGTCGGACAGAAACCTTTCGGCGCGCGCCAGCCCTTCCGACGAGGTCTTCGCGTCGGGGGTGGGGACATCGAAGATCCCCTGCCCCGGCACGGCGCGCAGGCCCGCCTCGTCCGCGACGCGCGCGACCTCTTCCTCGAAGAAGTAGCCGTCGGCGAACGTCGTCGTTCCGGAGGCGATCATCTCCCAGCAGGCGAGGAGCGTCCCGCGGCGAACGAACTCGCGCGAGACGAAACGCCGCTCGATCGGGAACATGTACTTCTCGAGCCAGGTCATGAGATCGACGTCGTCCTTCGCGCCGCGCAGGAGCGTCATCGGCGCGTGCGTGTGCGCGTTGACGAGCCCCGGAAGGACGAGCCGGCCGCGGGCGTCGATCGTCCGGCGGGCGCGGAAGCTGGACTCGATCCGGCGCCGGGTGTCGACCGCCGCGATGGCGCCGTCACGGATCGCGATGGCGCCGTTCTCGATGACCTTGTCGGCGGCGTCGACCGTGAGAATCGTCCCGCCGACGACCAGGAGATCCATCCGGTCGGGGTTTCCGGGAGGTCGCTGCGTCATCTCACCGGAGGTTCTCGAGTCCGAGAGTCCGTCGGAGAGCGTCGTCGACCCGTCGGAGGTCTTCGTCCCGAAGCCTGCCCAGAACGCGGCCGACGATCCTTTTGTCGACAGCGACGGTCTTCGAAGAGCGCACCGTGCTCGGATGACGCAAGCCGGCGGCCTTCCAGTGGTGCAGCGGCTGGTCGCCGGGACCTGGCCGGCTGAAATAACGCGGTCGACTGCTGATGGGGCAGACGACCACATCGGGGAGCTTCCGGTGAATGGATTCGGCGCTGACGATAAGAGCGGGACGCCTCTTGCTTTCGGAGAAGTCCGAGAACGCCACCTGAACGACGACGACGCTTCCCCGCCTAAAGGTAGTCGTAGAGCTCATCGTCTTCGCCTTCCCAAGCTTCGGCGAGACGCCGCCGGGCGAGGTCCCTCCATCCGAGCTCCTCGAGATCCTCTTCCGCGAGCGCCTGCACGAGCGCGTACGGCCGCCCATGGAGAGTGACTACGATCGGCTCCCCCTCCTTTCGCGCTCTCCGGAGGTACCGGGAGAGCCCGTTCTTGAACTCGGCGACCGTCGCGAAGCGCACGTCCTGCTCCGTTCTGGCCATAACTATAGCTAGATTGTCGCGAAGAGATCGATCCCTTCAGTTCGGCCCGGGGCAGATCTGCAGCTGGCCACGGATCGCGCCGCCCGGGAACTTCAGGCTGTGGAGCTTCACGTAGTACTGCGACGGGTTCGCGAGAACGCGCGCCGCGAGGTCGGACTCGACCGGAACCGATCCGTCGAGGACCTCGCCCGTGAATCCCGGGTTGAGCTCGATCGCCATCGGTCCGTTCACCCCGGCCGCGCCCTGGTGGAGGTGGGTCGCGACGACCTTGCCGAGGTTCGCCGACGTCTCGATGTGGAATCGGATCGATGCGCCGCCGACTTCGAGCCGGGCCGAGCCGCTCGCATCGGGATCGAGCGCGTCGGAGCCGGGTCCGGCGCCTCTCAGGTCGGCGCAGTACGTGGGCGTGCGCGGAGTCGTCGCGCACGCGATCGTCGCGGCGAGAACGAACCCGGAGACGATGCCCCGAATCACTGCCAGCGCCGGCGCATCTCGATCTGTTCGGGCGTCAGCGAATCGATGGCGACCCCGAGCGTCTCGAGCTTCGTGGAGGCGATCTCGCGATCGATCTCGGGGGGCAGCGGGTGCACGCCCGGAGGAAGCTCCCCGCGGTGCCGCGCGAGGTAGTGAATCGCGAGAGCCTGTACGGTGAACGAGAGGTCCATGATCTCGACGGGGTGCCCGTCTCCCCCGGCGATGTTGACGAGTCTCCCCTCCGCCAGGAGATGGAGACGCCGACCGTCGGCCATCCGGTATTCCGTGACCTGCCGCCGCGCCTCGCGCACGTCCGTCGCCATCGCCGCGAGCGCCGGCACGTCGATCTCGGTATCGAGGCCGCCCGCGTTCGCGAGCACGGCGCCGTCCTTCATCCGCTCGAAGTGTTCGCGCCGGAAGACGCCGTGCGTGCCGGTGGACGTGACGAAGAAGTCGCCCGCCTCTGCGGCCTCTTCGAGAGGCATGACCGCGAACCCGTCCGCGACCGCCTCGAGAGCGCGCACCGGATCCACCTCGCAGACGACGACGCGCGCCTGCAGCCCCGCGGCCCGCCGCGCGAGCCCCTTTCCGCACCACCCGTAGCCCACGATCACGACCGTCTTTCCGCCCAGGTAGAGATTCGTGAGCGCGAGGATCGCCGTGAAGACGGATTGCCCGGTGCCGTACCGGTTGTCGAAGAGGTGCTTGCACATCGCGTCGTTGCCCGCGATCACGGGGTATCGCAGGATTCCCTCGCGCTCCATGTTCTTCAACTTCGTCACGCCCGAAGTCGTCTGTTCCGTCGCTCCCCACACGTTCGGCAGCCGCGCGGTCTCCTTCGTGTGGAGAATGCGCGTGAGCTCGCCCCGGTCATCGACGAGGAGCGCGGGATCGGTGCGGATCGTGCCGGTGAGGTGCTCCTCGAACTCCTCCGCAGAGGCGCGCGCGTCCGCGAACACGACGACTCCCTCCTG
>DASUAD010000237.1:0-2007 GCA_035763965.1 Thermoanaerobaculia bacterium
GCATACCATTTGTCGCCGGCTCGATCGCGATAGATCCGGTACAGGCCTCCCTGTGCGAGCTCGACGTCCCAGTAGTCCCGCGAGGCGGGCGCAGCGGACCACCAGCCTTCCTCGAGATTCCAGGGGCCGGCGGCGACGCGGACGGTGCCGGAGATCTCGGGTGAGGAACCGTTGGCGGATTTGAGGGAGAGGAGACGGAGACCCCTCACCCCGACCCTCTCCCCGCGCGGCGGGGAGAGGGGATTGGCTTCCTCTGTAATCACCTCCAGCTCCACCGGTGGACGCAGCACGCGGATCGCGAGGAGGCCTCTTCCCGTGCGCGGGGCGCGGCGCTCGCGCGGCGGCGGCGGAGGGGAGTAGTCGGCGACCGCGAACCGCTCGGGCCGGTGGCCGTCGACCGCGCGCGGAGAACCGACGCGGTCGGCGCCGAGGAGAGCGACGAGACGCGCGATGGTCGTCGCGAGGCGGTCGGGAGAGATCGCCGCCGGCCCGAAGAGAGAGAGCTGCGCCTGGCGCGGCCGGTCGGGTTGCGCGGTGAAGGTGAACCCGACGACGGGCGCGCCGGGAGGTCGTGCCTCGAGCTCGAGGCGCACGAGCGTGAGCAGCGTCCTGGTATCCCGCGTCGGCGCGGGCAGCGTGATCGCGCGCGCGTCCCAACCCTCCGGGTCGAGCTTCAGCGCGACTTCGAGGCGGCGGCACGCGAGCGCCTGCGACTCGAGGCGCCGCACGAGTCTCTCGAGCGCCGCGTTGCCGACGAAGAGAAACGGTTCGAGCGAGACGAGCGGCCACTCGAGCTCCATCCCCTCAGAGAGGGAGGGCGGCGGGAGACGCGGCTCCAGCGGACGGGGATCGACGCCGCGCGCGGTCGCGTGGAGCTCGCGGCCCATCTCTCCCAGGCGGCTCGCGACCTCACCTTCCGGCAGCTTGGCGAGATCGCCGATCGATCGGATGCCCCAGCGATCGAGCGTCTCGGCGATCTCCATCTCCGGGGCGAGCTTGCCGAGCGGGAGCGGCGCGAGGAAGCGTGCCTCCTCCCCTTCGGGCACGACGGTCGGCGAGTCCGGGAGTCCCGCGGCGACGCGCGCGGCGAGCTTCGATGCGGCGATGCCGAAGCGCGCCGGGAGTCCGGTCCTTTCGACCGAAGAGATGACGTCGCGGCCGAGGCGGAGCTCGGTTGAGTCGCCCCTCACCCCGACCTTCTCCTCGGTCGCGGGGAGAGAGGGAAGAAGAGAAGAGTCCTCTCCCGGAGGGAGAGGGAGTACCTGCGGCGGCGTTTTTGCTTCGCGCACGCCGCGATCGAGCAAAGGAATCCCCACGGCGTCGAAGTACACGACCCCGTCGCCTGCGCTCTCGACGCGCGGCGAAAAGGTCTCCGCGACTTCGGCGAGCGCTTCCTGCGCGGCGCGCTCGCTCTCGCGGTCACGTCCGCGCGCGAGGAGGTCGGGCAGGAGCGCTCGCGCCTGCGGCAGAGTCATGCCGGGCTGGATCCCGGCGCGGCGCGCCGGGCGGGTCGCGGCCACGACGCGGGCGGCGTTGCCGTTTCCTTCGAAGACCGCGACGGCTTCGCGCACGAGATCCGGCTCGCTCCGCAGCCGCGCGGCGAGCGGAAAGAGCGGCACGACGATGCAGGCGACGCGGGACGACATGAGTCATGCGGAAAGAGGAGAGACGCTCCTCATCCTGACCCTCTCCTCGCGCGCGGGGAGAGGGGAAAGAAGAGAAGAACCCTCTCCCGCGGGGAGTGGGGAAAGAAGGCCTTCCGCGACGCGTAGCGACAGCCTCTTCCCGGCTCGCGCGGAGCCGCGCACCTCGCGATCCAGGGAGAGTCGCGGCGCCGCTTCGACGAGGAGTCGCGGAGCCGCACCGCCGCCGACCCAGAGGAAACGTCCTTCGTCCATCCGTACGACGGCGCCCGCCGCGAAGCCGCTCACGCGATACGGACTCGCGAGGACGAGCACGGCTCTCTCGCTCTCGGCCGCGCGTGCGAGACGAACCCACGCCGCCTCC